>NZ_WWRX01000013.1:0-66506 GCF_009875575.1 Eggerthella sp. BIOML-A4
ACGAGATCCAGCCCAATGGCGCCCTGAACGTCTGCTTCTTCGACGCGAACGTCGAGGGCGAAGAGGTGGGCGTGTACCGCGTGTCCGACGATGCGTCTCAAGTCGAGACCATCGGCGCCCGCCAAGCCGACCCCGCCGTCCAAAGCTTCGACGTGGATCACTTTACTATTTATGTGGCCACGGGAAGCAATTATGCCAGTACGGGCATCAAGTTGGATTCTTCTTCAATAGAGGTAGGGGAGAAGATTCAAGCTCGTGGAGAATGGAAGACGGTCTGGAGGGACTTCACTTGGACTAGCTCTGACACGTCGGTGGCGAAAGTTTCTGCCGTGAATGGCCATCCTAATTGGGCGGACATCACTGGTGTGAACCCGGGCACTGCCACGATTACCTATAGCTACAAAAAGGTAAACGGCCAAAAGATTACCGACATCGCCGAAGTGCACGTCGTTCCGTCGGTCGTCAAGCACACGGTATCGTGGTACGTCAATGGCGATGTTTCCAAAAGCACGAAGGTGCGAGACGGGGAGGTACCCAGCTATGGAGGGACTCCTAATCGTGCAGGCGATTGGCAGCACAAGCAGTTTGTTGGTTGGGCAACAGCTCCCAACTCGAAAAATTATTTGACCGAGGGCGAGCTGCCTGCCGTAACCGAAGATGTGTCGTACTACGCTGTATTCACTTCTCAAGCCTATTTCTATTTCGTTCTTGAGGGGCGTTCGAACACCAGCACGGTTGCCAAGGACTATATGTATGCCGGCGAAGGAACCATGATCATTCCCGATGGGTTTAATAGTGGCGACCGCTGGTATGATGGGTCAAGTTTCAGCATTGCTGATTATATCGTCTCCACTCCTTCCGACGAGGCCATCCGAAATGGTATCAGGGCAGCTTACGCAGATTACTCCCCTGATTGGACGTATACCATAGACTGGACTACGCTGAGCGTTGCGGGCTCGTCGGTCGATTACTGGTATAACACCTTTGATTATGGCAAGTCGATGCATACCGACGGTGCGTTGAGCATTAATAAGGATACGACCATCGGCGTGACATACCTCACGCAAAAACCCGATGGAAGCGTGGTCACCAACTCCACCTCCCATGACAAAAATGTTGCGTTCGGGCTCAATAGCACAGTTAATACGGATGCCCTCTCTTTTGAGACCGATGGGTATACGTACGATTCTCGTGTCCGCTATAATGGAGCCAGCTATGTGTTCGACGGCTGGTATCTCGATCAAAGCTATACCACTAAAGCTCCTGACAGCGTTTCCCTGTCATCGTCAGCCTCGTTCTATGCGCGTTATATCGCCAACACGAAGATATTGACGTATCAAGCCAACGGTGGCGCTTTTTCGGATGGTACTACCCAGGACAAAACGGCCGTTCAACAAGTAGACGCCCGCGTCTCCTTCATTTCGAATCCCTCGCGAGATGGGTATGTCTTTACGGGATGGAAAGATAAAGATACGGGAGATGTTTATTCTGCCGGTGTTTCCGGCATGACTATGCCGGATCGCGACGTTACGCTTGTCGCGCAATGGCAGGGCGTCATCCCCATCAAGCTTCTCGGCGATGAAGTGAAGAAAACCTACAGTGGAACGAAACAGAGCCATACTGGGTTTACTGTTTCCGGACTTGACATGGGTAGTTATACGGTTTTTGGCGTACAAGCGCTTGCACAGGGCACCGACGTGGGGACGTATAAGGGCACCATAGACTATTCTGGGATGCGCATTGTTGAGAAATCGTCTGGCTCCGACGTTACAAATCAATTCGAAGTGGTTGAAGCTAGCGAGCCTACTTTGATTGTAGAAAAAGCCCCGATTTCGATTGTTACGCCCAATGATTCTAAGCTCTATGATGGCGCTCCGCTGATTGCTACAGAAGGCGCTGAGCTTTCGGGTTTGGTCAATGATGAGACCGCCACCCTTATTGTTGCCGGAAGTCGTACCGATGCCGGAGTTTCCGATAATGCATATCGAATCGATTGGAGTGGCTCGGCTAAAGAGTCGAATTACTTCATTGATGAGGAGACTATCGGCGCGCTCGAGATCCTGCCGCGCCCCATCACCGTGACCGCCAACGGCGGCGAGAAGCAGTACGACGGCAAGCCGCTGACCGCCGCCGAGACCGGCTACGCCATCGGCGGAGAGGGCCTGGTCGAGGGCCACGAGGCCGACGTGGCGCTCTCCGGCAGCCGCACCGCCCCGGGCACCGCCGACGCCACGGTCGCGTCCGTGGCCGTCAAGGACGGCACCGCCGACGTGACCAGTAACTACGACGTCACCACCGCCAACGGCACCCTCACGGTGACCAGCCGCGACGCCAAGTACGAGGTGACCCTCAAGGCCAACTCCTCGACCGGCAACGTCTACGACGGCGCCGAGAAGTCCGCCAAGGGCGTCGAGGCCGACCGCTTCGTCATCGACGGCGTCGAGTACGCGGTCTCCGGCTACCTGACCCAGGACCCCGCCGAGACCGCCGCGGGCACCTACACCAACAACGTGACCGGCGACTTCAAGGTCGAAGACCCCGCCGGCAACAACGTGACCAGCGAGTTCGCGGTCCACACCGAGGACGGCGCGCTCGAGATCCTGCCGCGCGAAGTTACGCTCGCGTCTGGAAGCGCCACCAAGATTTACGACGGAACGGCACTGGAGCTTCCCGATGTGACAGTGGGCGGAGACGGTTTCGTCGGTACTGAGGCGAGCGTTCGGGCAACAGGTTCTATTACCGATATCGGTGGTCCGATCGATAACACTATTGTTGTCGAACCTGGCGAAGGGTTTATCGCCGCTAACTACAACGTTGTCTATACGGTTGGCAAGCTGACCGTTACTTCCGCCTCCATCGATCCGGATGATCCGAGCTATACGGGCATCCAGATCAACAATCCGTACGACGTGCAGTACAACGGGCAAGAACAGAAGTGGGTTCCTTCGGTGTTCGATAGGAACAACCATAAGCTTGTTGCGGGTGCCGATTACACGGTTTCCTACAGCCAAGACGTCAGGAACGTCGGCGTTGTGACCGTTACCATCACGGGCGTCGGCAACTACGTGGGCACGGTGGAGCGTGCGTATAACATTACCCCTGCACCTGCCGTTATCAGGGTGAACGACTCCTCGAAGGCTTACGGCGAAACCGATCCGGCCTTTACGGGAGCGGTCGAGGGCCTGTTTGGCGATGATTTGCTGGGCGACATAGCCTACAGCCGTACGAACGCCGATGAAGAGGTTGGCAATTACAGCGACGTGCTGACTGCGACGGTCGGCAACCTGAACGGCAACTACACGTACACTGTCGAGCCGGGCAACTTCTCTATCGTGCCTGCCGGTGGAAACGTCGTTACCATTGACGCGACAGGTTTGACCAAGACCTACGACGGGCAGCCTGTCTCGGTTGTCGCCGAGGCCAGCGTCGACGGCTCCGCGTTGCTATACTCTGTCGACGGTTCCACGTGGTCGGATGTCAATCCCGAGTTCACAAATGCCGGCACATATACGGTGTATGTAAAGGCGACGCATGATGGTTATGAGGAAAGCGCGCCCGTAAGTGCCACTGTTGTCATCAACCCTGCTCCCGTGACCATCGCTGTTGCCGATGCTTCCAAGGTTGCCGGCGTTGACGATCCTGCCTTCAGCGGCACGGTCGAAGGCCTTGTGGCCGAGGGGGATCTGGGCGATATCAACTACGTGCGTCCTGGTAGCGAGGAAGCCGCAGGCGTGTATGTTGGCGCCCTGACGGCGCTCTACACGCAGAACGGGAACTACGAGGTCACCGTGCTCAACGGCACCTTCACCATCACGGCTGCTCCCGTGACCCCGCCGACGCCTCCTACACCTCCGACCTCGCCGACTCCGACGCCGCTGCCCACGCCGGGCACCGTTCCGCCGGACAGCCCGATAGCGCCCGTCGTCACGCCGATCGTCGATGCGCTGCAGGGTGCGGCCGAGGCGGTCATCGGCGACAACGAGACGCCGCTGGCTGAGCCTCGCGAAACCGAGATCGGCGACAACGATACGCCGCTTGCGAGCCATGACCATGCGTCCTGCTGGGTGCATTGGTACATCATCCTCGGCATCATCGTGACGGCCTTGTACGGAGCTTGCGTGGCGCTGCGTCGCGGGTTGTTCTCGCGCAAGCTGAAGAAGTACGAAGACGGATTGACCGGGGGAGGCGATCCCGCTCCCGGCGCTCCCTCGATCAGCGACGACGCTTCGGCGCCGATAGCGCCGAAGGGCGCTCCTGCGGGTGCGACGTTGGCTGCCGGATTGGGCGAATAGGGGTTTCATCATGAAGAAAAGCAACGTGATAGTATTCGTCCTGCTGGCCTTGGCCTCGGCGTTCTTCCTGTGGCTCTGGTACTTCCTGGGGCTCAACCGGGTGGACGAGCCGCTCGATCTGGTTTTGTCCATCGTGTGGTGGCTGGTCATCGTGGTGGCCATCGCCGTCATCGTGAAGATGGAGCGCACGCGTCGTCGGCGGGTTCGCACCGTGTACGTGGGCGACTGCGCCACGTTCAACAGCGAGCAGGGCTTGGCGACTATCGAAGGCTCTCAGCCGATGTCCGAGGTGATCGCGGGAATCCTGCAGAGCTTGAAGTACGATTTCTCGCGTGCGGATTTTCCCGATAAGGATCGCTTCGTCGTGAAGTATTTCGTACGCACGAAGCAGTTCGAGGCCGAGGAGAAGCAGGGTTCCGATACGGTCGTAGACTCTGAGCAGGCGTCTGCCGGAGCGGCGAAGCCGCAGATCCAGCAGAAAACGTGGACGGGAGAGGTGTTCATCGTGGAGACGAAGGAAGAGCGTCCCTTCGGATCGCCCGAAGAATTGGCCCGCATCCTGGCCTCGCTCGAGCAAGCAGCGTAAAGAAGCGGCCCCGGTGACGGGGCCGCTTTCGTCGTTGCAGCTTGTGCTCCACGCCGCTTCTGCGCTGTGCTCTGCGGATGCAGCGATTCGGGACGCGCTCTGGTGCGCTAGCTCTGCCGCGCTTCCACGAACGTTTTGATCACGGAGACCGCTCCCAGCGCGTCCAAGTTGCCGGAGTTGATGCACAAGTCGTAGTTGCGCGCTTGCCCCCAGTTCTCGTCGGTGAAGTAGCGGTAGTAGCTGGCGCGGTTCTTGTCCACGCGTGCGATGCGGCTGCGTGCGTCGCTCTCGGACAGGTTGTTGCGCCGCATGACGCGCGCGACGCGCGCTTCCATGGGCGCGCTGACGAACAGGCTGACCAGACCCGGGTGGCCTTCCAATACGTAGTCGGCGCAGCGCCCGACGATGACGCACGGCCCCTCGTTGGCGATGGACCTGAGGATGTCCACCTCGGTTTTGTAGATGCGCGAGGCCACCGGGTGCTCGATGTCGGTGCCGCAGAAGAAGCTGTTGGGGTTCAGCAGCAGCGGCCGCATGGGCTTTTCGTCGAAGTCTTCCACCACGTCGCCGCTGAGGCCGCTCTCCTCCGCGATGCGCTTGAGCAGGAGCTTATCGTAGTACGCAATGCCCAGCTCGCTGGCAAGGCGCTCGCCGATCTCGCGGCCGCCGCTTCCATACTCCCTGCTGATGGCGAAAACGAGATGCTGGTCCATGCTGGCCCCTTCCGTGTTCCTGCGAACTCGACGCGATTTCGTTGAGGATATTGTACCTGAAAAAAGGCCGCGCCCGGAGAGAGGGCGCGGCCAGGGAGGGAAGGACCCGAGCGCGATGCGCAAGGTCGCAGGGGTTGGTACGCTATGCCGAGAACGCTGCGGCGTTCTTGCCGGCGATGCGTCCGAACGTGTAGATGTCGGACATCGAGCAGGAGCCCAGGCGGTTCGTGCCCATCTTGTGGCCGGCCACCTCGCCGGCGGCGTACAGGCCGGGAATGGGGGCGTCGGCGTCGTCGAGGACCTGCGCGTCGGTGTTGATATGCAGACCGCCCATGGTGTAGTGCACGGCCGGCTTGTAGGCCATCAGGTAGTAGGGACCGCCCTCGATGGCGTTGAAGTCGCCGCGGAAGTTGAAGTCGGGGTCGTTGCCGTCCTTGCAGTACTGGTTCCACTTCTCCACGGTCTTCGCCAGTTCGGCGGCGTCCACGCCAAAGGGCTCGCACACGGCTTCAAGCGTGTCGCCCTTTACGATGACCTTGCGCGCCTCAAGGTTCTCGTACTCGTCCTCGTGCGTGACCAGCAAACCGGTCTCGTCGGCGTTCGCCTGGTTGAACAGCATGTACGCCTTGCCGTCAGTCTGCTCGACGATGGCGTTGGACAGCACGTCGCGACGATCCAGCTCCTCGACGAAGCGGTCGCCTTCCTTGTTCACCATGATGGCACGGCTTTCGAGGCGCACGTCTCCCACGTACAAGAGCGAACCGGTTTCGGGGTCGCACACGGGGTACGTCTGGATGTACTGCATGTCGATGAGATTCGCGCCCGCAGCCTCGCCCATGGTGATGCCGTCGCCCGTGGCTCCCACCGAGTCGGTGGACAGGATGGAGTCGTCCATGGCCGGGTTGTACTTCACGCGCATGTCGATGTTCGAGCCGAAGCCGCCGCTTGCCAGCACCACGGCCTTGCACGCGATGGTGGACTCCTCGCCGGTCACCGTGTTCTTCACCTTCACGCCGGTGATGGCGTCGCCGCTTTTCACCAATTCGACGGCGGGGGAGTTCTTCGCCAGCGTCAGCGTGTCGATCTCTCCGGCGCGCTTCGTCAGCTTCGTGGTCATCTCGCTGCCGCTGTGCGTGATGGGGATGATGGAGCGCTTCGTGTTGTGGCCGCCGAACTGCATGAGGTCGTGCTTCCACGAGATGCCGCCTTCGAAGGTGAGCCACTGCGAGCTGTCCAGCGCACCTTCGGCGATGATCTGCACGAGGGCGGGATCGCCTGCGTTGTCGCCGCCTTCCAGCATGTCCTTCGCCAGCGCGTCGGGGCTGTCGGCGATGCCTTCCTGCACCTGGATCCAGTTGCCCGGCGCGGCCATCTCGCCGCCTGACAGCGCGGTGTCGCCGCCGAACACGCCCATCTTCTCCAGCAGCACGACGCTCTTGCCTGCGTTCGCCGCCGTGATGGCCGCCGCGAAGCCGGCACCGCCGCCGCCCACCACCACGACATCGGCCGATGCGGGAAGCTCGGTCTGCGCGGGCGTGGCCTTGTCGCGCTTCCTCCAATCGCTCGACTTCTGGCCGGCCTGGTCGAGCGCGTCGCTTACGGCGCCGATGAATGCCATGCTGGAAAGCGTGGCTCCCGACACGGTGTCCACGTTCAGCGTCTGGTTGTCCACGATCAACTGCGTGAGCTCTTCCATGGCCACATCGCCCATGCCCGGCGTCTCGCGCGAGTTGAGGACGGTGATGCGATCCAGGTTGCCGTCGGTGACCATGACCTCCACGTCGAACTGCCCGTGCTTGCCCATGCCCGATCCGATGCCGGCGGAGCTGCCCGATCCTGCGCCGTTCGAGCCTTTTGCATTCGACGAGCCGCTGGGTGCGCATCCCGCCAATGCGAGCGTGCCGCCCAAAGCGGCCACGGCGCCGCCGGTGATGAACTGCCTACGAGAAAAACGTTCCATGATGCTTCCTCCCTTACGTTGCCGACATCGCGCACCGACGTCGGGTATCCCAGGCGCTTACTCCCTGATCAAGCGCTGTTCCCAGACTATCGTTCTGCGGTCGAGCGACAATTGTCCGTCGGGGTTAAATGCATAACCCGCGGTATAACCCTCTTGCAAGCTGGACTTTCTTGGGTATTATGGGAGGGCGATTGAGGGGAGAAGCGTGACCGAGAAGGCGCAACAAGGGTTCGTCGATCGATGGAAAGCCGTGCTGCTTCGGGTGGCGGCTATTCCCTTCGTGTTTTTCGGCGTGGGGTTCTACCGCGCTTGGCTTGCAACGTTCTTTCGCTACGATGCGTTTCCCACCATCTCGGTGTTCGACTACTTTCTGTTCGAGGGCGCCATCGGTATCGTCTCGTTGGCGTTGGCCTTCGCGGCGCGCCGTGTGACGCCGCTATGGGCGAACCGCAAAGCGGTGCTGGCCACGGGCGCGTGCATGGTGGGCGGATCGGCCCTCATCGTGTTGGCATGCTTCGCGGTGCCGTCCCCGGCGTTGAAGGTTGCGGGGCTGCTTGCGGCGGGCGGTGGCCTGGGGTCGCTCATCCTCATGTGGGCCGAATTCTACGGCTCGCTCAACCCCATGCGGGTGGCGCTGTACCACGCCATGGCCATCTTCGTGGGCGAAGTGGTGAAGTGGCTGTTCATGGGCATGTCGGTGCCGTATCTCGCGTTCTTCTCCATCGTGTTGCCCATCGTGTGCCTGGCGTGCGTGCGTTCGAGTATGACGCGTCTGCCGGAGCGCGATCTGCCTCCTGCCATGAAGGAAGGCGACCCGAAGACCATCCCGTGGAAGCCTATCCTGCTGATGGCGGTATGCACGTTCGCGGGCGGCTTCGGGGCCCTGCCGACGCAGCTGCTGGTGCCGGGCAACGTGCTGGGCGCGATGTTCGTCACGGCGCTCGTGTTCTTCGGCGTGCTGTCCGCATCGCGCTGGTTCAACTTCGACACCATCTACCAGCTGGCTTTTCCGCTGTTCATTGTCGGATTCCTGTTCGTTATGCCCACCTTCGGGTCGAACGCGCAAATCATGGCGCTGTGCTACGATGCGGGCTACACCATGCTTTCCATGTACATCATGATCGTCATGAGCAACATCACGTACCGGTTCGGCGTGAACGCGGTGTGGATCAACGGCATCGAGCGCGGCATCCGCTACGTGGTCGAGCTGGTAGGGTGGCTCGCGTTCGCCGGTGCGTCGGCGCATTTGGGAGAAGAAGCCACGTCTATCCTGTACGGCGGCGTGGCGGTTGCCGTGGTGCTGACGTTCGTCGTGATCTTCTTCACCGAGCGCGGGCTGTCGGCGAAATGGGGCGTGGTGCTGAAGGACGATCCGATGGGCGGCGCGTCGGCTGAAGGGCGGATGGCCATTCGCGTGTCCGACCTGTCGCGCGCGTACAACCTCAGCCCGCGCGAGGAAGAGGTGCTGCAGCTCATCGCCCAAGGCGACACGGTGGCCGAGATCGAAGAGGTTCTGTACGTGTCGCAGGGCACGGTGAAGGCGCACATCAACCATATTTACCGCAAGTTCAACATCCACAGCAAAAGCGAGCTGTTCGAACTGCTCAACGATGTGGAGAAGCCTGTGCGCAAGGGTCGTCGGTCTTCTTCGTCCGCTTGGGAGGACGAGGAGCGGCAAGCAGGATAGGGGCGGAACCGGTTGCGCATGCAAGAACGGCTCCTCGGCGAGGGTTTGCCGAGGAGCCGTTCTCTGCTGTTGCGCGCTTGACGCGCGGAGTAGGTTAGTTGGCCGCGCCCAGGCGGTCGTCCAGCGGGTCGATGGGCGGGATGTCCCAGTTGTCGCCGGGCAGGTGCGGCGCCATCTCGTCTTCGTTGCCGGCAGCGGCCAGGCGGGCGAAGTAGTCCTTCGTCTCCTTCACCACCACGCCGGACAGCGCGATGAGGGCGATCATGTTCGGCAGCGCCATCAGGCCGTTGAAGATGTCGGCGATGGTCCACACGGCGGCCACGGTCATGTAGGGGCCGATGAACACGGCGGCGATGTACAGCCAGCGGTACGTCTTCACGGCTTTCATCGAGCCGTTGCTGAAGTACTCAAGGCAGCGCTCGCCGTAGTAGTCCCAGCCCAGGATAGTGGTGAATCCGAACAGCACCAGACATGCCATCAGCACGAATGATACCACTTCGCCGGGGATGAAGGGTAGTCCTGCCTGGAACGCGGCGGTGGTGACGGCCGCGCCTTCGAGTCCGGGGATCTGGTACGCGCCCGTCATGACCAGCGCCAGGCCGGTCATCGAGCACACCACGATGGTGTCGAGGAACGTGCCGGTCATGGACACGAGACCCTGGCGCACCGGCTCCTTCGTCTGAGCGGCGGCAGCGGCGATGGGAGCGGAGCCCAGGCCGGCCTCGTTCGAGAAGATGCCGCGCGCGATGCCCTTCTGCATGGCGATGATGATGGCGCCCAGCATGCCGCCCGCAGCCGCCTGCAGGCCGAACGCGCTTTCGAAGATGGTGACGAACGCGCCGGGGATCTTGTCGAGGTTCGTGACGATGAGCAGCACCGAGAGACCCACGTACAGAACCACCATCGCAGGGATCACGCGCTCGGACACCTTCGCGATGCGCTTCAAGCCGCCGATGACCACAAGGCCCACCAGCACGGCCAGCACGATGGAGCCGATGACGGTGAAGATGGAGTAGTCCATGCCAAGGATGCTCACCGTGGCGTTCTTCTCGGGGTCGAAGAACCCGGTGATGGCGCTGGAGATAGAGTTGACCTGCGTGAACGTTCCGATGCCGAACAGGCCCACGCACATGCCGAAGAACGCGAACAGCTTCGCCAGCCAGCGCCACTTCATGCCCATGCCGCGCTCGATGTAGTAGAACGGGCCGCCCAGCACGTGGCCGGTCTTCTTGTCGACGCTGCGGTACTTCACGGCAAGCAGGCCCTCGGAGAATTTCGTCGCCATGCCGAACAGCGCTGCCAGCCACATCCAGAACATCGCGCCGGGGCCGCCGGCGACGATGGCCGTGGCCACGCCGACGATGTTGCCGGTGCCGATGGTGGCTGACAGGGCCGTGCACAGCGCGCCGAAGCTGGTGACTTCGCCTTCGCCGCCGGTTTCGTTCTTGATCATATAGCGCAGCGCGCGCGGCAGCTGCCGGAACTGCACGCCCCGCAGGCGCACGGTGAGCAAAATACCGCCGAACAAGATCAGCACCATAAGCGGCACGCCCCAGATGAAGTCGTCTATAGCGACGAGCCCATCGTTGATCACACTAAAAAAGCCTTCCACCACGATCCTCCTTCAACCAACTTCGTTCGGGCAACTTCTGCGAAACCCGTGTACGACGTGGCTGTTCTGGAGGATGCGAAGGAAAGCATAGGATCATGCTGACGCGACAAGCTAGGTAGCTTTGCTCTGTCCTTTTGCCTGAGAGTTTCAGCGGCATCGCGCTTGCGGCGATGAGCCTTGCCCCTTCGGCACCCGATCCGACGATCGGGATTCTCCAGAGGCCCCTTCCGCGCCCTGTCTCGCAAGATCCAGGACGTATCAACGGGGTGACGCTATGAAATTGTGCAGCTGATTGTAACAAGGAATGCAACCGTTGGTAACCCGTTATTTGACTTTTTCGTGCTAAAGGGATTGTTGCGGGACGGTGTCGATGCCGCTACGAGTGGAACACCGTTCGCGTGCCTCAGCTGCGGACGGCGACGGTCTCCTTACTGTTGCTGCTATTGCAACATTTTCACACGAGGAGGTCTTCTATGGCTCCCCAGCCAACTGTTCCTACCTGTTCGGTTTCGCGCGCGGGTCGCTTGCGCGCGTTCTTCGTTCTGATAGGGCTGGTCGCCCTCTGTCTTCTGGCGTTCCGCTCGCCGGCGCTCGCCGAGGAGGCGCAGACTGACCCGGCTGCCGACGCGCCTACGCCGCGTGCGGCGATGGACGTGACCGACAAGGTGTCCGTCGGCGGCGTCAAGCTGCAGAAGAAATCGGGCGACAGCTGGCTGGACATTCCCGCTGGCACCACGCTGACCAGCGGCGCGTACGTGCGCATCTATATCGACTGGAGCATTCCCGATATGACGGACGTGCATGCGGGCGACACGTTCACGTTCACCGTCAACGGGGATGATCACTTCCTGGCCAGCGATTTCGGCCCGGTGAACCTCGTCGATCCCACGACCCAGAAGGTGATCGGCTCGTACGTGGTCAACGGCAACCGCGATGCGAACGGCAGCATGATCCCCGGTCAGGACATCACTATCGTGACCACGCTTTCCGACGACGGGGCGCAGTTCCCCTCGCTGCACAATGGCTTCTTCTCGCTTGAGGGCTACGTGACGGGCCAAGGCAACGATATCGTGTTCACGGTTAACGGCCAAGCGCTTCCGTCTATCGGCGTCGAACCGCCTACGACGGGTCCTCTGCCCGATACGCCGCTGATGAAGTACGGCTCGCAGGTTGCCGGCCAGAACCAGATCGTGTGGAGCATCGGCGTGAACCTGGACAATATCGTGGACGCGTACGCGAACTATGCCGTGGGCGGTTCCGACCCGTCGCCGCAGCAGCGCAACCTGCTGCTGACCGACGACTTGCAGGGCGGCCAGGCCATCACGTCGGGCGGCGTGACGGTGTACATGCCCGTGGTGGCTACCACCGACGCGGGGGAGGCGCAGACCGAGCAGTACGCGGCCTTCCCCATCACCGACCTGTTCGCGCTGACCGACAAGTCGGCGGCCGACGGCATGACGCAGGACGAGTTCGCGAGCAGCGTGCGCATGGCCGCCGTGCCCACCATCGGCGTGTGGGAGAACCGCGTGGTGTACATCGGGTTCGGCGACGTGCCCACGGGCGATGGGTCGAGCCCGCTCAATATCGGAAACATCCTGGACGGCCAGGGCGAGGCGGGACTTTCCTGGCTGCTGGAAGAAAAAGGCGCCACGCCTGCTCAGAAAGCCATCATCATGAAGTACTTCAGCACCTCGGGGCCGAACAAGGGCGACTTCACGTCGTTCATCGTAGAGCTGCGCAGCGACGCGTCCGAAACCGGGCAGTACGAAAACAACGCCACGCTCACCTACGGCGACAGCGGGTCGGAAGCGGCGCCCGGAAGCGCGCATTTCACCGTGATCTCGGGCGGCGTGGAGGTGAAGGACGGCAAGGCCGTGCTGAAGAAGGTGGACGCGGGCAATCCGGATGCCACGCTGCCGGGCGCCGTGTTCAGGCTAGAGAAGATGCAGCCTGACAACACCTGGGCGACGGTTGCGGGTTCCGAGCAGCTGACTACGGATGGAAGCGGGCTGATCACGGTGACGGGGTTGCTGTTGGGCCAGTACCGTTTCGTGGAGATCGTGCCGCCGGTCGGGTATGAGATGACGAGCGAGTCGGTTGAATTCGCCATCACGTCGACCACGCCGAACCATACCGCGAACGTTACGGCCGAGAACAGAAGGGCCCCCGTGCTGGGCAAGGTCGTGCTGACGAAGGTGGACGCGGACGCGCCGGGTACGGTGCTGCCCGGCGCCGTGTTCAAGCTGGAAGAGCAGGCGGCGGACGGGTCGTGGGTCGAAGTGCCGGGATACGAGTCGCTTGTCACCGATGGCAGCGGCCTGATCGAGGTGGAGCGTCTCGCGATGGGGACGTACCGCTTCGTGGAGGTTTCGGCTCCCGAGGGCTACGAGCTGGAGACGGTGCCGGTGGAGTTCACGCTGGCCGAGGACGCGCCCGGGTTGGAGGTGGCCGTGACGGCCACGAACACCAAGAGCCCGGTGTTCGGGAAGGCGGTGCTGCAGAAGGTTGACGCCGAGGATCCCGATGCCGTGCTGCCGGGCGCGACGTTCAAGCTGGAGCAGCGGCTCGCCGACGATTCCTGGGAGATCGTGCCGGGCCACGATGCGCTTGTCACCGACGCCGGCGGCCTGATCGAGGTGACCGACTTGGCGGTGGGCAGCTACCGCTTCGTGGAAACCGCGGCCCCCGAAGGCTACGTGCTGGACGACACGCCTCGCGAGTTCGCCATCGACGCCGCCGCGTCGGCGCCCATCGTCGTGAATCTCACGGCTGCGAACGCCAAGGAGCCGCCCGCGCCGCTGGGCAAGGTCGTGCTGACGAAGGTGGATGCCGATTCGCCGACGACGGTGCTCCCGGGCGCCGTGTTCAAGCTGGAGGCGCAGACGGCCGACGGAAGCTGGGAGCCCGTGCCGGGTTCCGAACGCCTGACCACGGATGCCGACGGCCTGATCGAGGTAGCCGATCTGCCGATGGGCGCGTACCGCTTCGTGGAGGTTTCGGCTCCCGAGGGCTACGAGCTGGGGACGGTGCCGGTGGAGTTCACGCTGGCCGAGGACGCGCCCGGGTTGGAGGTAGCCGTGACGGCTACGAACGTGAAGACTCCTGTGCTGGGCGGCGCGCTGCTCACGAAGGTGGATGCCGACGATGCGACGACGGTGCTTGCCGGAGCGGTGTTCAAGTTGGAGCAGCATCTGTCCGACGGGACGTGGGCCGTGGTCGACGGCTTCGACGCGCTTGCCACGAACGATGAGGGAATCATCGAGGTGCATGATTTGCCGGTGGGAAGCTACCGCTTCGTGGAGACGGCCGCCCCCGAAGGCTACGTGTTGGACGAGACGCCGGTTGAGTTCGGAGTGGAAGTGGGCCAGCCCGAGCAGGTCGAACTCACTATGGAGAACGCTCCGGTGCCGCCCGACCCGGTTGACCCGGTGGATCCCAACGATCCCACCGACCCGACCGACCCGGCGAAACCCGTCGACCCTGCCGCGCCGGGCACTCCGTCGACCTCGCAACCGTCGACTCCGAATGCCCCGGGCAAGACGTTCTCTGCATCGTCGATCGCCCGCACCGGCGACGCTGTTCCGCTCGCCGTTCTGGGCGCGCTGGGCTCGGTTGCGATAGGTGCGCTCGCCACGGCGCTTTTGGTTGCGCGGCGGCGCGCGGGTCGTCGCTAGCCGTTGTTGGAGTAGTTGTCGGCGTTCTCCTTGAGCTTCGCCAGCACCGCGACGAACGTGTCGAGATCCGCCTGGTCGATGCCCTCGATCAGGCGGTCCGCCGCGTCGACGGTAACCGGCTGAGCGGTTGCGACCAGCTCGTGCGCCTTCTCCGTCACCGAGATCGCATGCGCGCGGCGGTCGGACTTGTGCTGGTTGCGCACCACGAGACCCTTGCGCTCGAGCGTGTCGAGGTAGCGGGTGATGGTGGCCTGCTCCTTGCGCGTGCGTTCCGCCAGTTGCTTCTGCGAGAGTTCGCCCGCGCTGTCCAGCTGGTTGATGAGGTTCCATTGGCCCGGCGTGATCTCGTAGGGCTTGAGCGCGGTTTCCAGCGACTTGGCGATGGCGCGCTGCGCGTCGTACACGAGGAATCCGATGAGGCTGTTATGCTGGTTGATCATGCTTGACCTGCTTCTGGAATGCCGCGCGAAGGTGGGGAGGGGCGTGCGGGCGGTCCGCACGCTGCGTTGGCCACGCTGAACGGCGATAGGGACTATAAAGTACCTGCTCAATTAATCACAATTGACCGGAACCCGTCAACTTCTTTGCGTCTCGCGCGTCCAAAAACCACGCCGCCGGTATCTAAGACCGCACTCGCGCTGCCTCTGCTGGTGCTGCTCGCGTCTGCATGTCGTTGACGCCGTCATTGACGCCTGCGATCAACGGCGATGGTTGCGCGCAAGCAATCTCGCACGCTGCAGGGCCGTTTTGCACAAAAAGCCGCGACGTGCGACACCTTGTCGGTTGCCGCATTTCGCGCAGTTTTGGTTGCTTTGGAAAACGCCTGATCGATATTGTAGCGATCTGAGGAGTATTGAAGGCTTCGTCGGCAGGACGGTTGGAAAGCTCTTTTCGAGGCTTCCAGGCGTCGCACGTCGCGGCTTTTTGTGCAGAAACGGCCGGATCGCGTGCATCGGCTCAAATCGGGCGATCCTTATAGCCCAAAGTCCTGCTCGACTGCTGCCGAATTCGACAACAGGCCTCTGACCGTTACGCTACGCACGTGGTTTTGTTGCGAACGGCTAAGCATCGTAAGATGCGTTGGATAGCTCGATGATCTCCTGCTTGCTGTGAACTTCAAGGGTGGCGTAGATTTTCTTCGCGTGGGTGCGCACGGTGTTTTCAGAAACGTACAGCTTCTTGGCGATAGTGGGGATGTCGTAACCGTGCGCAAGAAGCGCGAACACCTCTGCCTGCCGCTTGGACAAGCCATGCGTTTCGGCAATTCTCCGGCAGTTCTCATCGATGAGGTCTATCGGAGTCGAAACTTCGACGGGAGTTTCGGTCGCAATTGCTTCCTGCGGCGCGCAAGTCTTGTCGGCATTGCTGGAAGAGGCTTCTCGCGGCGCCCGTGTGACGAAGAACATAACGATGGAGCATCCGTACAGCAGCGCAACGACCGCTATCGTAACCGTTGCCTCCTGCAGCAGCCCTTGTTCGCGGACGGCTTCCATGGCGAAGTTGCCCAGCCAGTTCGCGCAGTAAAACAGACCCGCGAACAGGCCGTACACGCTGGTTAATCCCAAATTTTGCTTCGAGCTCACTTCGATGCTATCAATCATCACTATCATCGAGAACACGACGAATGCGATCCCGCTGACGTATGGGACGATGATGCGCAGCGGCGGTTCCAGCACAAGGAACAGCAGCAGCGCCGTCGCTATGATGGGAAACAGCACCGAGAACGTTTTGGTAGGGGTCGTTTCTCGCCTTGCTCCTAACCACGCGATGCCCAGAACGAGCGCGGCGATGATATTCTCGGAATGCACCATAAGCGATTGCTGTACGAATGTCATGCTCGCGGTAGAGTCGTGCGAGATGACGACGATGGCCGGGGCCGCCAGTCCAATCATGGCGATGCACAGCAGCGGTTTCCAGAGGGTGGCCAGCAGTGTGCCGAATGGGACGGTGCGCTGAGGAATATGGGAACGGTTTTCGCGATTGGCAAGTCTTTGGTGGGAGAACAGCGCCGCAACATTACATGCGGCGAGCACGGCGATAGTCACTGCTATGGCCGATGGTTCTAGCGTGAAAAAGGCGAGATAGGGAACCGCCGACAGGACGGATCCCAGTACTAGCTCGATCTTTGCCAAATCGGAGCCGTCCGCGAACAAAGCACGTGCCCAGCAGAAGAAGCAGCATGTTGTGCCGATGCCCATGCACGTGCTGGCTGAGATGAGAACTGCGGGATTTTGGGTGAGCGTGGACAGGCCCATCAGCGTGACGGCGGCGGTCAGCAGCGCGGCGGCGGCGGGTAGCGGGCTGCGATTGAACAGCGTCGGAGCGCAGTATGCCCCTATGACGAACACGAAGAACGTTAGCATGTTGCTCAGCGAGAGAGGCGCGCTCCACAGCAGCTGAGCATTTTCGCCGAGCGCTGTCTCAGGCAAGAGAGCGAAACCCCAGAGGGAAAACGAATTGAGCGCGAGGAAACATGCGAAGCCCGTGGCCGCGAGCAAGATATTCGCGATGGTTTTCTGCATGCATTCCCCTCCTGCGGGCATTGTACCCGATAAGTTCGTTTGGGACATGCTGATTCGATCGTCGAAGAGAGGTCGATCTGCCCATTTTCCAAGAATTCACCCGATCCATGTGAACGCCGGGATGCGAAACGCTCGCTGTGGGTGAACGTTTCGGCGAACGCGGCGTGCTAGATTCAAGCAGTTGTTTCAATCGGATCAAGGAGGGAATCATGGAACTGAATCGTCGTGACTTTTTGAAGGGCGCGGGTGCGATCGGCGCGCTGGGGGCGATGGGGACGCTGGCCGCTTGCTCGCCTGCGGCGCCGAAAAGCGAAGGGGCGAACGGTGGCGCATCTTCGGACGGAGCGCTGACTGCGCAGTCGGCTACCCAGAAATGGAGCTTCGAAATCCCGCCGGAGCCTATCGCCGACGCCGATATTGCTGAAACGTTCAATGCAGACGTCGTCGTGGTCGGCGCAGGCATGGCGGGCACGTGCTGCGCCGTTTCGGCGGCCGAAGGCGGGCTGAGCGTTATATTGATCGATGCGGGCACCAAGGCTATTTCGCGTGGCGGATCGAACCAGGCCATCGGCACGAAGTACCAGAAGGAAATGGGTATCGACTACACGCCGAAGGATGCCTTGGAGCATGTGAAGATCGAGCAGCTTGCCGGTTTCTACAGCATGGATAAGATGAAATGGTCGCGTTGGCTCCAATACAGCGGCGAATCCATGGACTGGATGATCGACAAGATGACCGCCAAAGGCCTGAAGGTCAATCTCGAGCCTCCGTACGCCGATCCTGATGGTACGCTGGCCGCGCCGGCGTCGGTGCACAACTTCTGGAATGACGAGAATCCGTTGGGCGTGTTCCAGGGTGCGCCGTTGTGCGCTCAGGCGTACGCCGACACGCTTACGCAGGATCTGGGGCAGCAGATCCACTTTCAGACCCGCGGTGTGCAGCTGATCCGCGAGGACGATAACACCGGTCGTGTGAGCGCCGTTATCGCGAAGCGCGCTGACGGCACGTATGCCAAGTACGAGGCTACGAAGGCCGTGGTGTTGGCCACTGGCGACTTCTCAAAAGACGAGGACATGATGGCCAAATACGCGCCGGATATTTACAACTCGCTGAAAGATCAGCTCACGTTCGGCGAGGATGCGGTAGATTTCGATGCCGGCATGAACTACTCCGGCCTCATGCCGGGAGACGGCCATAAAATGGGATTGTGGGTCGGTGCCGGTTGGCAGAAGGTGTTCCCGAATCCCTGCGCTGTCAACGGAGGGGTTCCCGGGCCCAGCCACTGCGTCATCGATAACTTCTGGGGCATCAACCTCAACATCAACGGCAAGCGCTTCCAGAACGAGAACACGAACTTTGCGTTCGGCGCTCGCTCGCTGCTGACGCAGCCTCAAACCACCGGGTTCGGCATCTGGGATACTGCGTACGCTCAGACGCAGGAAGAATGGGAGACGCTTGGTTGCTCGGTGAACAACGTCACGCCGCAGAAGCCGCTTACTCCCGAGCAAATGGTGGCCATGTGGGATGCAAACGTGGAGAAGGGCACCTACTTCAAAGCGGACACGCTAGAGGAGCTTCTCGACCAGCTTGAGGGCATCGACAAAAAAGAGGCCCTTGCTTCCATCGAGCGCTACAATACCTATGCGGAACAGGGTTACGACGAAGAGTACCAGGTGAATCCCAGTATCCTGTTCCCTATCAGCACGCCTCCGTTCTACGGTGCGAAAACCACGGGCGTTACCTTCCTCACGGTCATGGGCGGTTTGCGAACGGATGCGAACTTGCAGATTTGCGAGGATGACGATACTCCCATCGAAGGCCTGTACTGCGTAGGCACCATGATCGGTGATTTCTTCGCTGGCACGTACAACTTTGGATTGCCCGGCCAGAACCTGGGCGCCTGCTGCTGTACGCTCCCGTACGTGCTTGGCCGCGATTTGGCCAAGCTGTAAAACTCGCGCAGCAAACTGTGCTGGAGCCCGTGCGCGACGACCTCTCCCTCCCTAGGCGTCGCGTGCGGGCATAATCGCCGCCGACTTGCGCGGCGCGTGCGGCGGGACGCGCGGGGCCTCTGCCGAGGCGGCTCCGTTTCGCATCCGTCTTTCCTTGGGCGACGTTTGTTTAACGCGTCCCGGCTTTCTTCTTTGCGGGTGGACCAACGTTCGGATCGGTTTCTCCTTGCGTTTGTATCTAGGCCCGGGAGTCCGAATGTTTCACGTGAAACATTTGTCCGGCGCAGCTTCCTTTTGCTTCCTTGCGTGCAGTTGCCCCTTTAGCGCACAAGAACTTTGACGTTCGATGTTCGGAGGCGTCGAGCAGGATTCGCTGATGCCGGTTCGGCGCAGCGAATGCCTTCGAGCGTGGCAGGAAACAGCCGAAAATGATCATCTGGAGCCGCGAAACGAGCCCTCGCGGTGCCGCCGTTTTCGGAGCTTAGGCACCTTCCCAGGTGAGAGGGCCGCTGTGCTTGCCGTCACGTAGAGCAGCTCTGAACTGAGGATCATATTCAATGTTTCACGTGAAACATGCGTACGTTTTTACCTGTTCGCCACGTATAACTCTCGTGGTCGCGACTATTCTTTATAAAGATAGCTTAAAGTCGTTGCACTAATAATATCAGGTAATATAATTAGCACTGCAAGTAAAAGGGGAACGAGAACGGGGAACTTGCAGTCCGGGGCGCTTTGAAGGGGGATTCTTCGACGCGCGCACCCCTCCGCATCTCCGACCCCTCCATGCAGAGTGAGGCAAAAGGAGGAGAGATGTCACTAAAGATGAGCCGCCGAGGCTTCGTGAAGGCTTCGGCCGTCGCGACCGCTTCGACGCTGCTGCTCGGCGCGTCGGCCACCGCCGCCGCGGCCGACGAGGCAGCGGCCACCAGCACCTCGTCCGACGACGTGAAGATCATCCCCAGCGCGTGCCGCCAGTGCTACGGCCGCTGCGCGTTGTTCGGGCACGTCAAGGACGGGCGCCTCGTGAAGATCGAGGGCAACCCCGACCTGTTCAGCGAGGGCACGCTGTGCGGGCGCTGCTTCGCCATCCCGCAGGAGCTGTACAACCCGCTGCGCGTGCGCTACCCGCAGAAGCGCGTGGGCGAGAAGGGCTCCGGCCAGTGGAAGCGCATCACGTGGGAAGAGGCCTACGAGGAAGCGCGCGACCGCTTCACCAAGATCGGCGAGGAACACGGCTGGCACACCATCGCGCACCAGTACGGCACGGGCCGCGACATGCTGCAGTTCCAGGCCATCAACAAGCTGTGGCTTGAGCTGGGCTCCACGGCCACGTTCGGCGTGGGCAACCTGTGCTGGGTGGGTTCGTACTTCTCCAGCCAGCGTTTGTACGGCGACGAGACGCAGTACACCGGCTGGGACGGCAACAACACCGACTGCATCCTCATCTGGTGCCGCCAGGAGCGCAGCCGCGGCTACTACGACTGGCTCACCGTCAAGCGCGCGCAGGAGCGCGGCGCGAAGGTCATCTGCGTCGACCCCCGCTTCACCTGCACGGCTTCCAAGGCCGACATCTGGCTGCCCATTCGCCCCGGCTCCGACATGGCGCTGGTGCTGGCTTTCATCAACGAGATCGTCCACTCTGACAAGTGCGCAACCGAATTCGCGCGCATGTACACGAACGCCCCGTTCTTCATCGACGAGAAGGACGCCGACGGCAACGGCACGGGCTACCAGCTGCGCGAGTCGTACCTCAAGGAGGACGGCAACGAAGAGCTGTACGCCGCGTGGGACGAGAACAGCGACCAGCTGATCTTCTGGTCCGGCGACTGGCAGAACGCGAAGGGCGTGGGCGGCCCGAAGGCCTTCCAGTGGCTCGACGCCGAGGGCAACATCGTGGCCGACGCGAAGCCCGCGCTGTCCGGCAGCCATGAGATCAACGGCAAGACGTACCGTACCAGCTGGGACATCCTGGTGGAGCACGTCACCCCGTGGACCATCCAGCGCGCCGCCGAGTTCTGCGAGCTTCCCGAGGGCAAGATCAAGGAAGCCATCGACGCCTACATCGACGCCAGCCCGCACGCGTGCTTCACGCGCGGCCAGAAGGTGGAGTTCTCCATCAACACGTCCGGCATCTCGCAGGCGTTCACCATCATGATGGCGCTGGCCGGCAACTTCGACTCGAAGGGCGGCCAGAACATCGGCCGCGAGCCCGCCACCGGCTACGACTCCTTCATGTTCGACGTCGTGCCGAACAAGGAAGGCCGCATGGGGCAGCGCCGCAAGGAAACGGCCATGAACATCAAGAAGCTTTCCGTGTGCCAGAACACCGGCTACCAGGACATCCTCGTGGCCGACGACGCCACCGGCGAGTTGAAGACCACGAAGCAGAACTCCGGCGGCCAGGTCATCTACGGCCAGCAGGGCGGCTTCGGCGCGGCCACGACGAAGGCCATGGCGAAGGGCGATCCGTTCCAGATCTACGGTTACTGGCAGCAGACGTCCGAGCCCATCCTCTCCATCGAGGGCGGCCATGAGATCGTCGAAGGCTTCAAGAACCTGGACTTCTTCGTGAACGTGGACCTGTACATGACGCCGTCGGGCGAGCTGGCCGACATCATCCTGCCGGCCGCGCATCCCAACGAAGTGGACCGCGTCGAGTGGGCGCACTCCGGCCACGGCTATCCGACCAGCCACACGTACCTTATCCGCCAGCCGTTCCACGAGCCGCTGGGCGAGTGCCGCGACGACATGGACATCTGCTTCGAGTTCGCCGAATACATGGGCGTGGACATGTACTGGAAGGACAAGTACGAGTTCTTCGACTACATGGTGAAGGGTCCCGAGACGCTTCCGCCGCAGCTGAGCTGCGCGAACTTCGAAGAGTTCCGCGAGCGCATCAGCGTGACCGGCGTGGAGATGGCCACCGTGAAGAACGCGCCGAAATACGAGACGGGCTTCATGCGCAAGACGAGCGACTTCCGCCCCGGCTTCAACACCATGTACCGCGGCAACAAAATGGGCTCGGTCTACCGCTTCCCCGGCGCGAAGAAGCCGGACGGCACGGTGATTCCGCCGCATCCGCAGTCCGACAACGGCAAGATGGAGCTGTGGAGCGAAGACCTGCTGCTGTACGGAAACGGCGCCCTGCCCATGTACATCGAGCCGCCGATCACGAAGATCTCGCGCCCCGATCTGCTGGACGAGTACCCGTACACGCTGATCACGGGCGGCCGCAGCCACGCGTTCTTCCACACCGAGTACCGCAACAGTCCGTGGATGCGCGAGGTGCACATGTTCCCGACGATGGACATCAACCCCGCCACCGCCGCCGAGCACGGCATCGAGCAGGACGACTGGGTGTACATCGAGACGTACGTCGACCGCATCAAGCAGCGCGCGAACCTCACCGAGGCCATCAAGCCGGGCATGATCCACGTCGAGCACGACTGGTGGTTCCCCGAGCGCGAGGCCACCGACGACCTGCACGGCGCGTTCGACAGCAACTGCAACGTGCTGTTCGAGAACAACGGCCCGTACGATCCCGCCGTGGGCACCGACAACTACGGCGGCCTGTGCAAGGTGTACAAGGCCGACGACGGCGCGCCGAAGAACATCTGCATGAACTCGGAAGACCTCAAGATATTCCTGCCGCTGACCGCCGACCAGCTGGCCGCCGACGACCAGCAGAACGGCGTCGCGCAGGTGACGAAGGGGGGTGCGAAGTAACATGACCCGCAACATTATCGACATCGATCTGGACAGCTGCATCGGCTGCCACTCCTGCGCCGTCGTGTGCAAGCAGGAGAACAACGTGGGGCTGGGCACGTTCTACAACAAGGTGCTGACGGTGGGCCCTTCGGGAACCTATCCCGACCTGGAGATGTACTACCTGCCCGTGTCGTGCCAGCATTGCGACAACCCGGAATGCGTCAGCGTGTGCCCCACCGGCGCCAGCTACAAGCGCGACGACGGCGTGGTGCTGGTGGATCACAGCAAGTGCATCGGCTGCCAGTACTGCGTCATGGCCTGCCCCTACGGCGTGCGCGCGTACGACACCAGCAAGGACAAGGGCGTTATCGAAAAGTGCACGATGTGCGCGCATCTCATCGATAAGGGCGAGAAGCCGGCGTGCGTGAAGCACTGCCCGGGCCAGGCTCGCAAGTTCGGCGACCTGGACGATCCCGAGTCCGATGTGTCGAAGCTGCGCGCCGCAAAGAAGACGTACAAGCTGAAGGACGTGGGGAACCATCCGGGCGTGGACTACGCCATGGACAAGTGCGCCTGGAAGGGAGATGAGTAACCATGGAAATCCAGTGGCCACTTCTGATTTTCAGCGTGCTGTTGGGCGTCACCTCGGGTTCGTTCGTGTTCCTGGCCGTGGGCGAGCTGCGCGGCAAGTTCCGCGAAGTGCGGTTCTCGGGCGCGCTGATCGCGCTCGTCTGCCTGGCCGTGGGCGGCTGCGTGTCGGTGCTGCACATGGGGCACCCGGAGCGCGCGACGCATCTGCTGGGCAACCTGGGATCCGGGCTGTCGAAGGAGCTGTTCGTCGTCGCCATCATGGGCATCATCGCGTTGGTGTACCTGGTGCTGGCGAAGAAGGACTACCCTGGCGTGTCGAAGGTGTTCGGCGTGCTGGGAGGCATCGTGGGCCTGGTGCTGCCGTTCGTGGCAGGGTCGTCGTACCTGATCGCGGCCCGTCCTGCGTGGGATAGCATCGCGCTTCCCCTGATGTTCTTGGGCGCCGGCCTGGCTTTGGGCATGACGCTGATGGCCGGCCTCGTGCTGCTGCGCGGCAAGGCCGCCGAAGAGGGCGGCTTCGCGCTGAAGCTGGCGCTGGCGGGCGTCGTCATCATGGCGGTGACCACGGTGGCGTACGTGGTGTGGATCGCCATCGCTCCGTACCAGGCGCCGACGCGTTCCATCGATCGTCTGATCTCGGGCGATTTGGCCGTGATGTTCTGGGCGGGCGTCGTGGTGATCGGCATCGTGGTCCCGGTTGCGCTGACCGTGCTGGCCTGCGTGCAGGCGACGAAGGGAGCGGGCGACACCGGTTCGGTCGCGCCGAAGCAGCTGGCCATGTACCTGCTCGGAGCGTGCGCCTGCACCGCCATCGGCGCCATCGTGATCCGCATCATCATGTACGCCGTGGGCACCAGTGTGGAGCAGTTCATCTACCACTGATACAGTTAGGGGCGCGCCGCCGGGCGCGGCGCGCCCCCCTCATCCGCCTTCCCCCGTGCCTGAACGCTGCAACCCCCTCCGCAGCGTTCAGGTACGAAGGACGGCCGACGAGATCAGACATCAAAACCCAAGGAGGGCAATCATGATCGAAACCATGCCTGCTGAGCTCGCTGAGAACCTTATAGACTTCTGCGAGAACCGCAGCCGCGTGTACGCACTGCGGTCTCGCTGCTACGAGACCGAGATCGACGCCGCGTTCGCCGAGGCGCTGGCAGGGGAGGCCGCGCTGGCCTCCGACGACGCCGGCCTGGCCGCCGGGTTCGCCGCGCTGCAGGCCGACCTTGCCGGCTGCGACGAGGACGCGCTGGAGCAGCTGGCGGTCGTGTTCGACCGCGCGTTCTTCGGCATGGGCCCGCGCACTGCGCAGAAGGCCTTCCCGTACGAGTCGGTGTACACGAGCGAGGGCGGCCTCATGATGCAGGACGCCTACGCGGAAGTGCTGCATGTGTACCGCGGCGCGGGCTTCGCGAAGAACCCCGGTTTCAAGGAGCCGGAGGACCACCTGGCCGTCGAGCTGGCCTTCATGGCGCTGCTGTGCGGGCGCGCCGTGGAGGCGCTGCGCGCAGGCGACGAGGCGGGGGCCGAGCGCCAGCTGCGCGCCCAGCGGGAGTTCCTGAGCGACCATCTGCTGAACTGGATCGACCGCTTCACGTCCGATGTGCGCAAGGCTGCCGAAGACGGTTTCTATTTCGACTTGGCGACGTTCACCGAAGACTTCCTGACCGCCGACGCGGCCGAGCTTGCCGAAGTGCTGGGGTAGCAGCATGCGATCGTGGCACAAATTTTCGGTTTGGGCATGGTGGAAGGCGGGCGGGAAACAGCGACCAGGCATTACGTAAATGCATGGTTTGCTATTCGCCAAAAAGTAGAAGGAATTTGCGCCCAAACCGTGTATTTGTGCCAGATTCGGCCGACCTGACCGACGGCTGAAGCGTTTCACGTGAAACATCGAGTTTGTTGTTGAGGGGATGATGAGTGTGGAGACGATTTCCCGACGCGGGTTCCTCGCCGCGGGGGCCGTGGGCGCGGCGATGGTGGGCGGCGGCGGGTTCGGCGCGGTGTCGCGCCAGGCCGACGCCGCGTTCGTGCGCCCGCCCGGCGCGGAGTCGAACGCGCAGCTGGTGGCGGCGTGCGACCGCTGCGGGCGCTGCCTGCAGGCGTGCCCCTACGGCATCGTGACGCCGGTTCCGCTGGCCGAGAACCTGGTGGCCTACGGCACGCCGACGCTCGCCTTCGATCACGGGTGCTGCGACTTCTGCATGCAGTGCGTTGACGCGTGCCCCACCGGCGCGCTCGCCTACGGCGGCCCGCGCGAGCGCGACCTGGGCGTTGCCGTGGTGGTGAAGGACGCGTGCGTGGCCTGGGACTGGGCCGGCTGCACCGTGTGCAAGGACGAGTGCCCGGTGGAGGGCGCCATCACGCTGGACGACCACGACCGGCCGGTGGTGCATCCCGAGTACTGCGACGGCTGCGGCAAGTGCGAGCAAGTATGCCCCTCGGCCTCGCTGCGCGCCTACGATGCGAGCGTCGAGGACAAGGGCATCGTGGTGGTGTCGCGCTCGAGCGAGGCGGCACAGGCGACGGGCGCCGTGTCCAGCGAGGAGCTTGCGTCCAAGCGCACGGTGGCCGTGGCGCAGGCGAACGCGGCGAGCCCCCACACCAAGGGCGTCCATCCCGACGGCCCCGACGCGACGCGAGAGGCGGGAGCCTGACATGAAGACGCGCATCAAAACCATCCGCATCCTCGTGGCGACCGGCGTGCTGGCGCTGGCCGTCGTCGCGGCGCATCTCGGCGGCAACGCCGCCATCGGCACCCTGTGCGCGCTGTGTCCCGTGGGCTTCGCGCAGATCGTCGTCGCTTCGGGCACCGTGCCGTGGGGTCTCGTGCCCGGCGTGCTGGCCGTGCTGGTCATCGTGTTCCTGCTGGGCCGGGCGTTCTGCTCGTGGCTCTGCCCCTCGCAGCTTCTGAAGAACGTGTTCGGCGGCCATACCCCGCGCGGCGTTCTCGGCCGCAGCGGCGAAGCGGTGCCCGTCTCCCGCGGCGGGTCGGAGGCGAACGGCCCGTCCGAGCCTCCCGCATCGGTTGGAAAATCCTCCGGCTCCGGCTGCTCCACCTGCTCGTCCTGTGGTACTTCCAGCCTCAAGACCCAAGGACTCGTCCTGGTCGTTCTGCTGGTTGTGTCTTTCGCCGTGGGGTTCCCGGTGTTCTGCCTGCTGTGCCCCATCGGTCTCGTGTTCGGCACGCTGTGGGCCCTCAACCGCGTGTTCGTGCTGCTGCAGCCGGGCTGGGAGCTGATCGTCTTCCCGCTCATGCTGCTGGCGGAGTTGTTCCTGTTCAAGCGTTGGTGCTCGTCCATCTGCCCGCTCGGCTTCTTCTTCGGGCTCATGGGCAAGCTGCGCGCGAAGCTCGGCTTCGGCGCCCGCCCTCAGGCCGGCTGCGCCACCTGCATCTCGAAGGAGGGCTGCCGAACCTGCTCCACCGTGTGCCCCGAGGGCATCGACGTGGCGGATCCCGGCAAGGCGACGCTGGAGGCCTGCACCTTCTGCCTCGACTGCGTGGAGAACTGCCCCACGAAGTCCATCAAGGTCAAGGCGAGGGCGGGGAAGCCGATACCCGGCTCTTTCGACGAGCTTTCCGACGTTGAGGAGGTCGAACCGTCCGTCAGATAGCGCACGAGTCCGATCTCGTTTCCGTCTTGGCAAGTCGGGCTTCCGCTATCATGAGTGCGAGCCATGATAGCGGGGTCGAAGGGACGGCGTATGAAGTTCACCATAGTGGCGGTGGGAAAGCTGAAGGAAAAGTTCTGGACGGCTGCGTGCGCCGAGTACCTGAAGCGCATGCAGCCGTACGGTAAGACCGAGGTGCGCGAGATCGCCGACATCGATCCTGCGCGCGCGGGCGGCGTGGATGCAGCGCGCGACCGCGAGGGCGCCGCCATCTTGGCCGCGCTCGGGCCCTCGGAGCATGTGGTGCTGCTGGCCATCGACGGCAAGCAGCGTTCGAGCGAGAGCTTCTCGCAGCGCATCGACACGCTCAAGCTGAACGGCGCGAGCGATATCGCGTTCGTCATCGGCGGCTCCGACGGCGTGAGCGCCGCGGTGCGTCAGCGTGCCGACGAGACGCTGTCGTTCGGCCCTATCACGCTGCCGCACAACCTGGCTCGTGTGGTGCTGCTGGAACAGCTCTACCGCGCCCAGAAAATCTCACGCGGCGAGCCATACCATAAATGAGACAAAGGGACGGGTTAATGTCTCGTCGTCGCAAGAGCGCCCGTCCCCTTTGTCCCCCGAATGAGTCATCAACCCCATTCCTTTGCCTCATTTTGCCTCATGAGTGCGAGGAGCGCGGTGGCCAGCGCTGCCGTTGCCAGGGCGGCAAGCGCGAGCGCATTCGCGCGGTCGCCGGTAGGCGCGAGCTTGCTTGGGCTGTCGGGCTGGTCGTCGGCTGGTTGCGGGAGCGGTTGCGGTTGAATGCCGGGATCGGCGGGGTCATCGCCTGGGTTTGCAGGAGTTTTGTCAAGTTGCGTCGTTACCACGTATCGGGCGCGCTTGGATTCGTCGACCTCGCCGCCTTCGGTTGCGCCGCCGGATTCCGTTGCGACGGGCGACCCCTTCGGCCCGTTTGCCGCTGCAACGCTCATTCCCACGTCGAGCCAGCGTCCGTCGTCGAGCCATGTGCCCAAGCCGGTGGATGCTGTAGTAAGCACGGAGAGCGGTTGCAGGTTCACATCGCAGAACAAAACGTCGCTGCGGGAGATGGGCGGTTTCGTCATGTCGATGCGCCGCGACAGCGCCACGGTGCCGTGGCGAGCGACCCGAAGTTGCATGTATACGTCGGATCCGTCCACCTCGATAGGAGATCGCGCCCGTTCCGCTCCCGTGCTGTCGAACTCGATCAGCAGGTTCGTCAGCTTCGCGGGATCCAAGTAGTCCGAAGAAAGCAGCGCGTAGAAGCCTTCCTTCGCGCGCTCGACGGCCAGCAGCATGCGGCTGGCGCGCAGAGGCAGCGTGGCCGCGGCGCGCTCGGGCGTGCACAGCTCGCCATTGTCGGCGGCATGCTCGAGAAGGGTTGCGCCATCGCGCAGCGCCGCGACGATGGCGTCGGCGGGCAGGATGCGCGCTTCCTCCGTCAAAGCGCCTGCGTCGTCCATGAACCCGAAGGCGAACGCGTCGGCGTCGACGGGAACCACGGTTTCGGCCTGGGTCCATCCGTAGCGCGCTTCCACGGTTCCGTCTTCAAGCGGGGTGAGCGCGGCGATCGTTCGGCCGCCGCCTGGATAGAAAGACGCCGCTAATACGGTGGACCCGCTGCCTGCAAGCGAGAGGGAAGCGGCTTGGTCGAAGGGATAGGACGCGATAACGGTTCCGCGCTGGAGATCGATCCAGTATCCCGCGCTTTCGCCTCCCGCTGCAGGCATGAGCACGAACGCGGTCTCGTTCGATAGCGGCACGACGCGAAACGAAGGGCGGTAGTCCAAGACGGCAGGAACGGGAACGCCCTCGACCGTGCGCGAGGATACGCGTGCGACATCGGCGGGGTCGATGGCGTGCAGCTTGAGCTGGCCGTCGGCTATCTGGAAGAACCGTTTGCTTCCGTCGGGGCAGGCGAACACGTTGCTGAGCACCGTGGAATCTTCGGTGTACTCGGTGCCCAGGTAGCCGCCCGCGCAGTCGACGGGGGTGAGCAGCGGGCTTGCTTTCAGCTCGAGGCGCACTTCGGGAGAATATGCAGTCGTGCCGCCTGTTTGAGCCAAGACGAACATGCCGGCAGGGAACACGATCTCGCACGTTGACGAGGGCCCGATATCGCCGGCATCGAGAAAGTACGGAAGGCTGACCGTGGTGCCGTCCGTCTCGATGTTCAGCAGGGCGTGGGGCTGGCCGTCCACGATGAGCTGCGTTGCCGCGGGCAGCGGCGTGGCGAGGGCGGGCTTCGTGGACGCTTCGAACGACAGCGTCCCCGTGTTCGAGACGCTGTCGAACAGGGGCGTAAGCGTGAAATCGTCGGGCGGTTCCGGCTTGCCGGCGTTCGAGTACGAGATGTTCAGCGTGCCGCCATCCGCACGGCTTTCGGTGACGGCGATGGTCAGGCCGGTGAATCCGACGTTGGCGTTTTCGAAAAAGTTGGTTGAAGGGTAACCTCGGGGAGACACCTCGTCGCCTGCGTACAGCATGCAGCCGTATTCTCTCGAGCCGATTGCGGCTGGGACGAGGTCGGTGCTTTCCGCGTGCGGTTCGTTCATATCAGGGTCGACCAGCTCGATCAGCTGGTTGTGCACGGTTCCGTACGTGTTCGAATGAACGAAATACGGTCCGCCCGATCCTAGGTCGGCCTGAACTCTGAAGAGGCGAAATCCCGACGGAAGCTCGGCGGGTTGGCCATCTTGCTCGTAGCGAACGCTTTGGTTGCCGGCGAAGCGGTCGTACTGCAGCAGGTAGTAGGACGAGAACATGCTTGCGTCTTGGTTCGCCACCACGACGATACCGCCGGTTTCATCGATGTCGTTCGAAGCGAACGCTTCTAAAGCTGCTTCTACGGACGAGCTGCCGTCGGCGGTTGCGTCCACGTGTTGCACCACCTTGCCGTCGCGTTTGACGTCGATGCCCGTCTCGTTCGCGAAGATGCGGGTGATCTTGCTGTCGGGCAGCCAGCCCAGCATCCATTTCGAGAATCCATTGTGATCGCCCTGGTTCTGCATCATGATGTCAAAGGTGAGGATTCCCGTGCGGTCGGTGGAGCCTCCTTGCTGGCTGGCGTACTGGTAGTAGTCGGGCAGGCCCAGCACGTGACCCGTTTCGTGGATGATGGTCTGCGCGGCCCACGGCTGGTCGCACGGATTCGACAGCGCCACGGCGTTCCATAGGCGCACTGTGCCGTCAGCGTACACGGCGTCGGGGACGTCGAGCACCTGCTCGTTGCTCCACCAGACGCTGCCCCAGCCGGTGTCGCCGCCGGCGAAGTGCAGGTAGACGGCATCGATGCGCCCGTCGCCGTTCGCGTCGAATCGCGCGAGATCGATGCCGGATGCCTCGAGGTGGTCGAGCGCCTCCTTGTACAGTTGCCCGATGTTCGCCGTGTAGAAATCGCGCTCGTGCTGGGCCGCGTAGTCGAACGCTTCGCCGGTGACGGTAAGCGCGCCGTACGACGCGCGGAGGTAGTAGTCGTGCAGGTTCTCGTAGGGAAAGCCGCCGGCGCTCGGCAGCGCGGCCTCGCCGACGGCGCGCGGGCCTATGAGCGCCTGAAGCGCTTCCAGCGTATCTCCTTCCGCGAAGGGGCGGTCGGGGAACGACACGCGCAGCGCCACCACGTGTGCGTTGCCGATAGCGGCCATGCCGCCGTCGTCGCCGGGAACCGCGTTCGGGGCGATGCCGTTTTGTGCCTGCTCGCGCGCGAGGGCCTGTTGGACGAGGCCGGGGGAGGGCTCGTCGTTGCCGAGGCTTTCCTGGAAGGCTTCTCGTTCGTCCAGCGTGCCGTCTGCGGCATAGGCGGCGCGTTGCTCGACGGTGGCGATGCAGGGCGAGTGCGCCGCGTCCTGCGCATGAGCCGACGCGGGCGCGAGCGCACCTGCGAAGGCCGCTGCTAGAAGCGCGGTCAGCAAAAACGCGGCCCAGCGCGCGGCCTTTGAACGAGCGAAGCATTGCATGCGGTTCCCTTCGTCTTCCGGTGTGATGGAACCATACTACCCGCTGCCGCCCCGCTCGACACGTGCTTTTTGAGAATGAGGCAAAGGGGCGGGGTTAACGTCTCGTTTGGGGATATGGGGGACGGGCGCTCTCGCGACGACGAGACGCCAACCCCTCCCCTTTGCCTCATTCCGCCCGTCATCCGTGTTGGTGATCTGCGCGGTATAATGACCGAGTCGTTGGCGAATCGGGAAAGGAACTATATGCGCTTCGTCTCGTGGAACGTGAACGGCTTGCGCGCCGTGCTGAAAAAAGGCTTCGAAGACATCGTGTGCGAGCTGGACGCCGACATCGTTGCCTTGCAGGAAACGAAGCTGCAAGAGGGCCAGGCCACGCTCGACCTGCCGCAGTACCGCGAGTACTGGAGCTATGCCGAGAAGAAGGGTTACTCCGGCACGGCCATATTCTGCAAAGAGCAGCCGCTGCAGGCGCTGCACGGCCTGGGCTTCCCGCACCTGGATACCGAGGGGCGCATCGTGGCGCTGGAGTTCCCGAAATTCTGGTTCGTGGACGTGTACACGCCGAACGCGCAGAACGAGCTGGCGCGCATCGACCATCGCATGGAGTGGGACGACGCGTTCCGCGACTTCTGCAAGGGGCTCGAAGAAGGCGTGCTGCCCGCCGGCGTGCCGGTGGAGCGGCCGGCGTTGGGCGAGGGGCACGTGGCCATTTCCGAGCTGCCGCTGACGCAGCCGGGCGAGACGGCCGACCCGAAGCCCGTCGTCATGTGCGGCGACTTCAACGTGGCTCACCAGGAGATCGACCTCAAGAACCCGGGTCCGAACCGCGGCAAGGCCGGTTTCTCGGACGAGGAGCGCGGCAAGTTCACCGACTTGCTGGAGGTCGGGTTCGTCGACTCGTTCCGCCACCTGCATCCTGACGTGACGGGCGCGTACTCGTGGTGGAGCTACCGCTTCAAAGCGCGCCAGACGAACGCGGGGTGGCGCATCGACTACTTCCTGGTCAGCGACGAGTTGGCTCCGAAGATCCAAAGCGCCTGCATCTACGACGAAGTCTACGGCAGCGACCACTGCCCCGTGGGGATAGAGCTGGAGCTGTAGGATCGCTTGCAGCTCGAATGCTCCGTCTGGGGCGTTCGAGCTGCGGCCGGTGACGCCGAAAATGCTTCCGTATGGTAAAAGCGGGGGAGTTTGGTAATCCTATGAAAACCGTGGGATATCTCTCGGCTCTTCTTCACCTGGGGATATGCAGGATGCTGCGTTCGGTCCTTGGAAATTCGGGTCGGAAGGCAGGCGGGAGATTGCCAAACCGCCCCGTTTCTGCCGCCGAGCTTCGATTTCTCCGTCATCCTCCGCCCCGCCCCCGCTCCCCCCGCCCCCCGCTCCCCGTTTTCCACTTTCCAAGAAGCTGACTGTCCGAAGGATCCTTGTCTCTCGAGGCGGCGGGGAGCTTGCCGATCTTGACGTCGCGAATGACGGGGCGCGCGGCAAGCGGTTCTGCAACGGCGTTCGCGGACACCGCGTCATCTAGAGTCCCTGTGGCGTGTGCCTCAGCGGAAAGAGCGCTCATGGTATGATGCTTCTCGTTGTATGACGGCAGAAAGACGGTTATGGATAGAGCGAAAATCGAAGAGGGCGTGCGGCTGATCCTCGAAGGCGTGGGCGAGGATCCCGGCCGCGAGGGCCTGGTCAAAACTCCCGAGCGCGTGGCGAAGATGTACGAAGAGGTGTTCGCGGGCCTCACCGAGGATCCGGCGCAGCATTTCGAAACCACGTTCGACGAGCACCACGAGGAAATGGTTCTCGTGCGCGACATCCCCTTCTATTCCATGTGCGAACATCATCTCGCGCCGTTTTTCGGCGTGGCGCACGTGGCGTACATCCCGGCATCCGATGGACGCATCTGCGGATTGTCGAAGCTCGCGCGCCTGGTGGATGCGTTCGCGAAGCGCCCGCAAGTGCAGGAACGTCTGACCTCGCAAATCGCCGACACGCTGATCGAGCAGCTGCACCCGCAGGGCGTGATCGTGGTTTTGGAGGCCGAGCACATGTGCATGAGCATGCGCGGTGTGAAGAAGCCCGGCACGACCACCACCACCAGCGCCGTGCGCGGAGCCTTCGAGAAAAGCCAGGCGACGCGCGCCGAGGCGCTGTCGCTCATCTTCGCGCGACGGAACTAGGGCGCGCCCCGAAAGGGCCATCGCGAATGTTTCACATGAAACATTCGTTCGCAATCAGGTAGCGCAGCAGGCAAGGAAAGGAACCAGCCAATGAAGTGTGTAGTCTCCGTTCTGGGCAAGGACCGCAGCGGCATCGTCGCGGAGGTTGCCACCGCGCTTGCCGCGTGCGGCGCGAACATCGACGACATCAGCCAGACCATTCTGGACGACATCTTCTCGATGACCATGCTGACCACGCTCAATCCCGAGGTCGCCGACTTCAACACGGTGCAGGAGAAGCTGGAAGCTGTGGGCGAATCCCTGGGTGTCCAAATCATCGTCCAGCGCGAAGACGTCTTCCAGATGATGTATAAGATCTAACGTCCTAAAAGGGGCAATTCCCATCCGGGGCGTTTTCGTGGGCATCGGCTAGGGCTCTATAGCGAAAGGCGGCCTTTGGATGTTAGGGATGGAGCGAGGCAGGCGGTTCTACCGGCTGTTCGACGCTACGGATGTCCTAAAAGGGAACAGGCCCCTTTTAGGACATTTTCGTGAAGGTCAAGCGGTGAACAGATCGATTATCTCCTGCTTGGAGTGTACGCCCAGCTTCGCGTAGATGTTCTTGATATGTCCTCGCACGGTGTTGGGAGACAGGTACAGAGCCTCGCCGATATAAGTGGAGCTCCTGCCGCGAGCCAGCAGCAGGAGGATTTCCGATTCGCGGTCCGTCAGGCCATGTCGAGCCGTCACTTCGGCGCCTTTGGCGTCGAATGCGTCTTCGCTTCGGACGGGCTCGCCGGACGCGGCCGGCCGTTGCTCGCGTTCCGAGCGCTTCCTGATGCGCAGCATGAATAGCAGGACGATGGAAAGCAGGTACAACGCGATGCAGAACACCAGCATCGTCTTGAACGACGGGTTGAGATCGAGCCCCGCGATAACCGTGCCGCCTACGATCCCCGACACCGATGCGAGCCTGATCAACAGCACCGACGCACCCATGAACGCATACGGGTTCAAATCGCTTTCGTGCGCTTCGCGAATGATGAGGTACATCACGCTGGTGGAGATCAGGCTGTGACCGGCGACGAACGCTGCGCCCACGAAGTAGCTGTACTGGAAGTTCGCGAACGGCCAAATGATCAGCACGCCGGTGAGCAGGGGGAAAAGCGCGCGATAAGCGCGGGAAGCGCTGAACGTCTTCGAAAAGCCGTACGCCATGACGAAGAACGCCATCGAGGCTGCGGCGATGCCCATCGCCGATGCCAAAGACGAGCCGTCGAAGTCGTAGTGCTGCACCACCATGAATCCGTTGATGATGCCCACGACGCATCCGAGCACCAGCAGCGACAGCAGGCCTTCCCCGATGGACACGAATCCCCGAAGGTACGGTCGCAGGGAGGTTCGATCCCTCTTCTGCTCCGCACCCGCCGCCGCCTCGTCGCCTCCCATCGTCTTGCCGCTGGCAAGCGCGTTGCCCGCAATTCCTTTCGCGCGTCGATAGAGCAGTGCACTCGCCACTAGCGTTGCCACGACGCAGGGAAGCATGACCAGCGAAGGGCTGTTCTGCAAGGCCAAAGTGACCGCGGCGGCCAGCAGCATCGACGAGGCCAGCGTCTTCATGCTGATGGTGGGCTCCATTTGCGTCATGATTTCTACCCAAGCCAACGTGAGCATGACCGTGGCGGTTCCCTGCGCGAAAGCAAGCGCCATCAGCGAGACTGCTGGATCGACGGACGAGAGAGCGCCGCTGTACGACAACACCGCGGTGGCCGCCAGCACCAACGAGGGCGCGATCACTGGCATGGATAGCCTGGGCAGCCGACCAAGCAGGGCCAGCGCGACGATGACCGCCTCCGTGAGGACGACGAAAGCAGCCGACGCGATGCTGAAGTCCAATCCCGCTATGAGGACGGTGGTCGTTTCCGACGTCAGCATGGCCGTGGAGTATAGGGACGACTGGGCGACTTTGAACGAGGCGAATCCAAGCGCGCAGCACGCGACGAACAGACGGCGCTTGTCGAAGCGCGAAACATCCATCGGCCGACCCCTCCCCTCGATACGTCGCCGAATCTGCGCTCATTGTCCGATAGTATCGTCTCTCTGCCAACCCCTGTTCGTGCAAAAAAGCCCTGCTGGAGGCAATTCAACCCAAAATGAGGGAGGGGTCGAGTCGCCGATTCGACCCAGAATGGGAGATGCGTCGCGCCTGTTCTCCGGCCTATGCTGAGCGGGTCGTCAAGTAGGGCGGGAAGAGCTCCGACGACAAGGATAGCAATCGAAACTGAACGGTCGCCAGGGGAGGGCATTGTGCCCGCAGGAGCGGCGGTTCGGCCCGAGCAACAGGAGGGATGTCATGAACGAAGGAATTTCACGGCGCAACTTCATCGGCGGTGCGGCGCTGGGCGGCGCAGCGCTCGCATTGGGCGCGCTTGCGGGCTGCGCTCCGCAAGGCGACAAGCCCACAGGTTCCGAGGGTGCTTGGGATGCTGAGGTCGACCTGCTGGTGTGCGGCTGCGGCGGCGCCGGCATGGCGTGCGCGGTCGAAGCCAAGGACAATGGCGTGGAGAACGTGCTGATCATCGAAAAGGGTGACCAGATCGGCGGCACTACGGCCATGTCCCAGGGCATGATCGCCGGTTGGGATACCCAGCTGCAGAAGTCGCAGGGCGTCGAGCTCACCTACGACGCGATGTATGCGAACCTGATGAACAACGCGTCGTATCATCTTGACCCGGCGCTCACCAAGATCACGGTGGAGAACAGCGGCAAGACCATCGACTGGCTGATCGACCGCGTGGGCGTCAAGTTCACGGATCAGATCGACATCTACTACGGCCCTCTGCAAATGATGCATAACGTCGACGGCGCGGGCGGCGGTTTCGTCACGGCTTTCACCGCCTGCCTGGACCAGCTGGGCGTGGAGATCCAGAAGGGCACGAAGCTGGTGGAGGTCCTGCTGGACGCCGAGGGCAAGACGGAAGGCGCGGTGGTCGAGGCGAAGGGAAAGACGCAGCGTATCAAGGCGCGCGCTGTCATGATCGCCACCGGCGGCTACGCCCACAACGCCGAGCTGGCGGCGCGCTTCGATCCCGAGAAGGCGGGTACGTTCGGCATCGGGCACCCGAATTGCGAGGGCGAGGGCCTGGTGGCCGCTTCGAACGCAGGCGCGCTCCTGTCGCACACCAACGACATGATGTGCGTGGTGAAGGACTACACCATCATGAGCGAGCATGACGGCACTTCGGACAGCGCGAACCTCAACGGCTTTACCAATCTTCCCAACATGATACTGGTGGGCGCCGACGGCAAGCGCTTCGTCGACGAGGGTAAAAAGGGGTTCATGAGCCAAGATCTGAACGGCCCCATTTTCGACAAGATCCATCGCGACGGCATGGGCTACGTATGGGAGATCTCCGACGAGGCCACGGTGGCGGCAGCCGGTGGCAAAGTGAAGCGCGGCGAAGGACTCGAATACATCAAGGGTGCCGATGCGACTGAGCTCGCGGCCAACATGGGCGTGGATGCCGCAGCGCTTGCCGAGACCATCGAGGCCTACAACGCTGCGGTGGACTCGGGCGTGGACCGCGAGATCGGCGGCTTCCCCACGGCCAAGCTGGAGGCTCCTTTCCTGGCCGTGCCCGTCGTGCCGTGCGAGATCATCACGTACGGCGGCGTGGCTCGTACCGAGCAGGGCGAGGTCATCCGTGCTGATGGCGAAGTGATGCCGGGCCTGTTCGTGGGCGGCGAGGCTAGCTGCAACTCCGCCTACATGGGATTCACGCTTTCCAACTGCTTCACGTGGGGTCGCATCGGCGCCCAGAGCGCGGCGGCGTACCTGAAAGCCTAGACCCTTTCCTCCTTCATCCCCTCCCTGATGCGGGTGCAGCGCAAGCGCGTTGCACCCGCATTTTTTTTCGCGTGCGCAGCGTTGCCTCGCTTTCGGCCGAAACCTGCCAGAAACGGCAAGCCTTTTCGCACGGGCGCCGTCGAACGCACGCAGCAAAGCGCGTCGACCCGATCCAGCGGGACCCGGACGACGCGCTTGGGGAGGAGGGGTGCGTACAGGTTAGTTGAGCTTGCCAGAACCTAGATCCTTGCCCAAAACGTAGGGCAGCGTAATGCAGGTGGCTCCGTAGTTCATGCCTTCCATCGCGAACGTGTAGGTGCCGGAGTAGAAGTTGCCGATCATGCATCCGGCGTTGAACAGGCCTTCGATCGGCTGGTCGTTCTCGTCGAGCACCCGAAGATCGCTGTCGGTGCGCAGGCCGCCCAGAGAAGTCAGGAAGCCGGGAGAGAAGGATGCGCCGTAGAAGGGACCGTCGTCTGCCCCAATGGAGATGAGCTTGTCGGCGGTCTTGTAGAAATCAGTGTCCACGCCTGCTTCGCACATCTTGTTGTAGCGCTCGACGGTGTCGATAGTCGCCGCCGGCAAGCCGAGCTTCGAGATGACCTCTTCGCGCGTGTCTGCCTTGACGATGCCGAAGCCGTCGGCATCCGTATCCCAACGTTCGATAACCTCTTCCGTCGTGAAGTATTCGCCGTGAGGGTAGTTGATGGCGCCCCAGGGCCCACCTGCTTCGGCGCGATTAGCGCCCCAGATGCAATAGGCGGTCTTCTCGGGCAAATGCATGATGGTCGCGCAGGCGAGGCCTCCCAACGCGTCCTCGTTCATGAAGCGCTGTCCCATGTTGTCCACCATGAGGCCGGTGTGGCTCGTGTAAGGTTGGTCGCCGGGAAGGTTGGGGCGGCCGAGCATGATGTTGTTGGGCTCCTTTTGCCAGGCGCCGCCCACCCAAAGCTCCATTTTGTGGCCGTCTCCGGGCATGAGCCCGCCCATCCAAATGCCCTGATCGTAGTTGATATCGGTTGTGAAATCGCACAGCTCGACGGCCTGGGGGCAATAGCGCTCCATCATGTCCTTGTCATGGGAGAAGTCGCCGGTTGCCATGATGACGGCTTTGGTGCCGACGTATTTGGTGTATGCGCCGTCGGCATCGGACGCGATGATCGCGTCCACGCGACCTTCCGTGCCGTTGGCAACGCCGCCGCGAACCAGCTGCTCGCCTTTGACGTTCCAGCGCACGTCTACTCCCAGGTCTTTGGTCACGTACCTCCCCATCTCCGCAGCGATATGCCCTTCGCCGTTTCCGATGGAGCCTTTCAGCTCGCTGTCGTCAACGTAGAACGCGTGAGCTGCGGGCGGGGTGAACATCGGGTCGCCTTCTTTGTATTCCGGACCCGACTCGATGGTGGTCTTGATGCCGGCCTTGGCCGCGATGTCGATGATCCAGTTGATGGCCTCCTGGGAGTTGTTGTAGAACTTGTACCACAGAGCCGGTTTGAAGTTGCCGCCGTTGGCGAGGTACTCCTTGCGGTAGAACCACGTGGGATCCATGCGGGGGATGCCCATCTCTTCCATGACCTTCGAATACACGCCGTTGTTGGATCCGCCGCGGCTCACAGGAGCCTTCGACGCGCTGATGAGCGTCACCTTCAATCCGTTTTCAGCGCATGATGCAGCTGCGACCAGACCGCTCATGCCGCCTCCCACCACCACGACATCGGTTTCAACCGTTTCGGTGACGAGGTCGTCGCCGATAGGATCGGGCGCGATCTCGAAGCTCCACCGCTGTTCGGCGTTGTTCGCGCCCGTCGTTTGGGCGGAGTCGGACTTGCTTTCGGATGTTCCTGCTGCGGGCGAGCATGCGGCCAGCGCGCCTCCCGCAATGAGGCCTGCAGCGCTCAATGCCGCCCCTTTGACGAAGCTGCGACGGTTCAGATTTCCCTCCATGATGAACTCCCTTTCCTAGCTTATCTCACCAAGGCGCTGCTTGCCTTGCGGGCGCTGTTTGCGCCTTGGACTGATCGCAGCCTAATCGATCAGGGAAAACAAGGCCTCACCCAGCCTAGGTGGTTTTTCGTCCAGAAGGTCGGACGTCGCGAGCGTCCGCTAAGGAGGTCGAGGGGTGCGGTACAATGGGCGCGCGGACAGCTGGCGCGGAAGTTCGAGCGCATGCTGTTCGCCCGCGGAGGGGAGGTGCGGATCCATGAGATTCATTCTGAAAAACATGAAGCGAGAGCAGGTGCTGGCCGCGCTCGCCTATGGGTTCTTCCTGGCGTGCACCTCGGTGACGCTGTGGGGAGGGTATGTGCGGTTTCTGACCGGGCAGGTGGATCCGGGCTCTTTCATGCTCGAGTATTTCGTGCGAAGCGCGACCCTGCCTCTCTCGCTTGCGGTTTCCGGCTTGGCCGCCTTCTATTGGCCGAAGGCTCGGCTGTGGCGTTCTCCGATACTGGCGCTGGGGCTTTTTCTTGCGGGTTCGCTGCTGGTTGCCTTGCAGCATGGCGGCGTGGTTTCGTCCGAGTGGTCGCTTGTCGTGGTGGGCGCGTGCTTCGGATGGGGAAGCGGGATCATGTTCGGCGCCTTGCAGGAAATCGTGGCTGCGCAAAAGGTGTTCACGGCCGGTATCGTCGTGTTTGCCGCCGCTGGGATTTCGGCGTTGCTGTTTTTCGCTGTTGAGGTTTTGCCCGCCGATGCAGTACCGTGGATGTCGCTGTTCGTGTTCGTCAGCGCGGCGGTGGCGCTAACCTGTGCTGCATGGAAATGCGCTCCGAAGGTGCATCCCATGTTCGACACGGTTCCCGATCAGCGACGCGATCGGTGCCGCGAAGCGGTTTCCGAGTTGTGGCGCCCTTTGCTCTGCGTCGCGTTCTCCGCGTTCATTGTGGGTATCGTGCGCGTCGGTTCGGCTTCGGGTGGCGGGTCGATAGGGCAAACGAATGAAAGCAACATGATCGGGCTGCTTGCCGCTTCGGTCGCGCTGCTGGCAACTTGGAGGTTCTTGTACGAGCGCGTTACGCTCATGCGTTTGTATCAGATTCTGTTTCCGCTTACGGCGACGGCGTTTCTGCTGTTACCGCTTCTTGAGGGAACGTTTCGCCAGGTGGTGTACTCCCTCGTGTTCCTGGTGTTTTCGGTCACGTCTTCGCTCATGGTAGTGTCGTGCGCTCGGACGGCGCGCAACCAATCGCTCACTCCCGTGCTCGTGTACGGCACCTTCGCCAGCATCGTGTATGCAAGCTCGCTGGCGGGTTCCGTCGTGGGCTTGTTCGTGGGCGCGGGTCGAGGCGTTGGGCTGGCGGAGCTGTCCGTGGTGGCATTGGTGGCGGTGTACGCGCTGTCGGTAGCGATGGTGGCGCCGCATGGGAGGAAGGCGGGTAGCGTGAAAGCCGCTTCGGGAGAGAAGCTGGCTCCTGTAGTCGGAGCTGTAGGCGATTCCGTGACTGCAGGCTGCGCGGTTGCTGTCGAGCGTTACGGTCTGTCGCGTCGCGAGGCCGAGGTTCTCGACCTCCTTGCCCGTGGCCGCGATGTGCCGTATGTGGCCGAAGAGCTGGTCATATCGAAGAACACCGTGCGGACCCACACGAAGAGCATTTTCGCGAAAATGGGGGTTCATTCGCGCCAGGAGCTTATCGACCTGGTGGAGTCCATCGAAGCGTGAGCACGTTCCTGCCGAACGCGAACTTTGCATCGCGAAAGGTTCTGCGCGCCCCATTAGCCATATGTCCTGCAGTGCAGAGGAATGCTTCACGTGAAACATTCTTGCATTGGATTTCCCCTGTCGAAAATACTAGTTTTTAATATAGTATTTTATGCAAATTGCAAATCGTATAAAATACTATACAAGAATATAGTATTAACGATAGCACGGAGGCGACGATGTTCAACTTGACGGTCGAAGATGCTTCCAAGCGCCTTGGCGTGGGGCGCGCACGCGTCAACCAGCTCATCCGCAGCGGCATGCTGGCTGCCGAGAAAGTGGGCGGGATATGGCTCATCGACGAGCAGAGCGTGGAAGCGCGTCGCAACGCCGCTCCGAAGGCGGGGCGTCCTCCTGCAAGTTCCAGCAAAGGGGATGTGGGGCGCTACGTGCTGATGAATCGCACGCACGAGGTGCTTTCGTTTCGCTACGATGAGGCGGCCGGTGCGTTCGTCGACGCAGGGGACATCGTCGATCCTGCGCGAGCCCCGCTGGGCATGATCTCCCCCCGAGGTCGAAAAGTCTCGAAAGACGCGCTGTCGTTCTGGTGGAAGCATCGCTGCATCCCCGGAACTAGAGAAGGCATCGACGCGAAGCTGGCCGAGCTGGGCGTCGATTCACCTGCGAGGATTCCCTTCAAGAGCCTTGGGCTGTCTTTGTCGGATCAGTATTGGATTCGTCCCGAAAACTGTGAGATCGCCTGGGAGGACGTGAACTATTTCGACAACGATTTCTGCGAGATGCGAAGCGGCAGAGGCTGGCTCGACGGGGTGGGGCTCGACTCCCCGGACAACACCTCGGAAGGCGAACTCCCGAAAAAATGGGTATGCGACGGCGCGAAGCGCTTGCTGGTGAAGGGCGGATCGGTTCTCAACCAGGAGCCGTTCAACGAGGCGGCAGCGAGCGCTCTATACTCACGGCTGCTTGCCCCGGACGAGTATGTGAAATATCGCTTGGAGAGCCGGGCGGGCGGTGCCGTCTGCATCTGCGAGAATTTCGTCGGCTCCACCGAAGAGTACATCCCGGCCTACTATGTTCGCCAGACTATGCGTCAGCCGAACCATCGCAACGATTACCAACACTACCTGGAATGCTGTTCGGCGCTTGATGCGGAGCGCGTCGAGATCGCGTTGTCCAAGATGATCGTGTGCGACGACATCTTGGGAAACTCCGATCGGCATTGGCGAAACTTCGGGCTTGTGCGAGACGTGGAAACGCTGCGCTACCGCATCGCGCCGCTGTTCGATACGGGTGGCAGCCTCTGGTGCTCGTCGACGCTCGAAAGCCTGCGAGCGCACGATTTCTCGTTCACGACCAAGCCGTTCTACGAAGACGCCAACCGTCAGCTTCGGTTGGTGAACGACTACTCGTGGTTCGATCCGGCTGCGCTCGAAGGGTTTGCAGACGAGCTTTCGGCCATCCTTTCGGACAATCCCGCGTTGGTCGAGCGCGTGGACTATATCTGCTGCGCCGTCCAAAAGCGCATCGATCGCATTGTAAGGATGCTGTAGTCGGGTCCGTGAGGGGTGTTTCACGTGAAGCATTTGTACGACAGCCTCTTTCCGGCGCATCTTCGCTCCAAAAACACGCCTCAGCGCCGGGAGCGTGTTTTCCGAGCGAAGATGCTACTCCGAACCGCCAAAATTGTACCTTTAATGAGAATTAATATCAATTAGTATTTTATTTCGAAACGGATTGCCGTATCGTAGCCCCCATCAAACAGAACGCCGCCAATGCGGCTAAAGGGAAAGGCTCGATACCATGGCCGACCGAATCGACACCACAAGGCTCACGAACGAGGTGGGCAACCCCGTCGCCGACAACAACCATACGCTGACCGCGGGCGAGCGCGGCCCCATGATGCTCCAGGACAACTGGATGATCGAGAAGCTGGCGCACTTCGACCGCGAGGTCATCCCCGAGCGACGCATGCACGCGAAGGGCTCCGGCGCGTACGGCACCTTCAAGGTGACCGGCGATATCAGCAAGTACACGAAGGCGAAGGTGTTACAGCCGGGCGCCGAGACCGAGGTGTTCGTCCGCTTCTCCACCGTGGCGGGCGAGCGCGGCGCGGCCGACGCCGAGCGAGACATCCGCGGCTTCGCCATGAAGTTCTACACGCCCGACGGCAACTGGGATCTCGTGGGCAACAACACGCCCGTGTTCTTCCTGCGCGATCCCAAGAAGTTCATCGACCTCAACCACGTGGTGAAGCGCGATCCGCACACCAACATGCACTCGGCGCAGAGCAACTGGGACTTCTGGTCCAGCTTGCCCGAGGCGCTGCACCAGGTGACCATCGTCATGTCCGACCGCGGCATCCCGGCCAGCTACCGGCACATGCACGGCTTCGGCAGCCACACGTTCAGCCTGATCAACGAGGACAACGAGCGCGTGTGGGTGAAGTTCCACCTCAAGACCAACCAGGGCATCAAGAACCTCACCGACGCCGAGGCCGGCCAGATCATCGCGGGCGACCGCGAGAGCCACCAGCGCGACCTGTTCAACGCCATCGAGCGCGGCGAGTTCCCCAGCTGGCGCTTCTGCGTCCAGATCATGGACGAGGCCACGGCGAAGAACTACAAGGAGAACCCGTTCGACATCACGAAGACGTGGAGCCAGAAGGAGTTCCCGCTGATCGAGGTGGGCACGCTGGAGCTGAACCGCAACCCCGAGAACTACTTCGCCGAGGTGGAGCAGGCCGCGTTCGCGCCGACGCACCTCGTGCCGGGCATCGGGCTGTCGCCCGACAAGCTGCTGCAGGGCCGCCTGTTCGCGTACGGCGACGCGCAGCGCTACCGCCTGGGCGTGAACCACAACCACATCCCGGTGAACCGGCCGCGCTGCCCCTACGCCGAGTTCCATCGCGACGGCATGATGCGCACCGACGGCAACTTCGGCGGTACCATCGGCTACGAGCCGAACAGCTACGGGCAGTGGCAGCAACAGGCCGACGCGGCCGAGCCGCCGCTGGACCTGTTCGGACCGATGGACGCGTGGGATCCCGCCGACGACCCCACCGACGACACGTTCTACCAGCCGGGCGACCTGTATCGTCTGATGGGCGAGGATCAGCGCGCTGCCCTCATCGACAACACGGCGCGCAACATGGACGGCGTGACCGAGAACATCCGCCTGCGCCATGCGGCGCACTGCTACAAGGCCGATCCCGAGTACGGCGATCGTTTGGCCGCAGCGCTGGTCGTGGACGTTGAGCGCGTGCACGAACTGGCCGCGATGACTCACGAAGAGCGCATGGCCGCCACCGGCCAGCAGGTTCCCGCCCGCAAGATCGGCGGCGAGGTGCGCGCCTAGCGCTACGCGCCTGAAAGGCGCCCGCCATGTTTCGGGCGCCACCTAACCAAGCTATTCCGTTGACGGTCGCTTCTGCTCCTCCCTCTTGCAGAAGCGACCCGTTTTGTTTTCCGGCTTATTGGAGAAGTTATTAGGCGCAAAAGCTCAAAAATAGCTTTAAGTAAACATTAATGATTTGATAAAAGCTATTAATTGCTTTTATATGCTATTCTTCAAGGAAAAACAAAGCGAATCAAAACGGAGGCGTCCAATGGATATCCCTTCAAAAGAAAGCCTCACGGTTGAATTCAAAAGCGACACAACGGGAAACGCCTCGAAACACGGGGTTGATGAAAGTTTGCTTGTTGAAGCAGTGGTTGCGATGTTCAATTCCGAAGGAGGGGTCCTGTATCTCGGAGTCGAAGATGACGGAACTCCTACCGGACTGAACCGAAAGCATGCCGACCCAGTCGGTCTGGCGGCTTTGCTTGCCAACAAAACGATGCCTCCCATCAGGGTCGAGTCTGAGCTCAATACGATGTCTGGCGTCGAAGTCCTCAGGATCGTCGTTCCGAAGGGCACTGTCGTGGGCGCTACCTCGGATGGGCGTATTTTGAAAAGGGTCGTGAGGGTTGATGGTTCTCCCGAGAACATTCCAATGTACCCTTTTGAAATAGCAACGCGACTTGGCAACCTTGGCAAGCTCGATTTTTCAAACGAAGCAGTTTCAGATGCAAGCGTGGAGGATTTCGATCCTGTAGAAGTAAGCCGTCTTCGCCGGCTCATCGGAAGCCTGCCCGATTCCGACAGAACGCTGTTGGATTTGGACGATGCAGAACTGTTCAAGGCTCTTGGCCTCGTTCGATCCTTCGGAGACCGCATGTATCCCACCGTTGCAGGCCTTCTTATGGTGGGCAAGGAGGACGCCCTTTCTCGTCATGTGCCGACGGCAAAAAGCAGCTTTCAAGTTTTGGAGGACACCGAAGTGAGGTTGAACGTCGAGACGGCGCTTCCTCTCCTCGCCGTTTTCGAGAAATTCGAACAGTACTTCTCTGCGCAGAATGCTTCACGGGAGGTCGACCGAGGTCTTTTCCGCTTGTCTATCTCTGATTACGATGCACGTGCATTTCGCGAGGCTCTGGTGAACGCCTTTGCCCACCGCGATTATACTATTCTGCGGCCGACCCGCGTGCTTATGGACTCCGAGGGGATGACCATTTCGAATCCTGGAGGTTTTGTCGAAGGCATCACGTACGAGAACCTTCTTACGGTGCCCCCTCATGGACGAAATCCCCTGCTGGCCGAAGCGCTAAAGCGCGTTGGGCTCGCGGAAAAAACGGGCCGCGGTGTGGATCGTATATACGAAGGTTCCCTGCGGTTTGGCCGGCCGCTTCCCGATTATTCTGCTTCTACCGTGAATGACGTCGTCCTCTTCACGCCTCGTGCTCCTTTCGATGCGGCGTTCACAACGATGATATTTGACGAGGAGCGTCAATCGGGGCGTCCGTTCACGGTGTTTGCCTTGATGGTGCTCTCGGTCATTCGCGATGAGCGCAAGGTGAATTTCGGGGCTTTGCGAGAAGCGACCCATATCGATCAGGGGCGATTGCACCGAGTGCTTGGAGAGCTTGTGGAGCGAGGGTTGATCGAGTCGCACGGTACAGGGCGAGCTACCACCTATCTTCTCTCGGCGCGCGTTTACAGAGAAACGGGTCATGCGCTCGGGTACGTGAGGCAAAAAGGAATCGATGATGTTCGCCATCCGGAACTGGTCATGGAGTTGGCTCGCGTTCAGGGCTCTCTGATGCGCTCCGATGTGGCGGAGTTACTTCGCGTCTCGCCCTCGAAAGCTGGATCGATCATCAAAGAAATGACTGCGTCGGGAAAGCTGCGACTTGAGGGGCATGGGCGAGGAGCGCGCTATTACCCTGCCGACCCTGATGGGGAACGTCGAGAATCTGCAATCTAAACGAATGGAAGCCATCCTGCATCAGCTGCGTCACAAACGCCGTTCCTTGCATTGCGCTCCACGCACTCGGTATACGCTCGTCCTTTCAAGCGAAAGGAGCGTCTCATGCGCGAGATATCCGGTTTGGCAAAATTCGGCTACTTCTGCGTCGGCCTCTTCGGCGGCCTGTTCGGCGTGTTGGCCGCATGGTTCATGGGCAAGGATGGTTGGGGTTGGAGCGAGGGCGGCAAGCTGTTTGCCTGGTTCGGCTGCCTGTTCTGGCTCATCGTGTGGGTTGTCATGGTCGTGACGGGAGGCATCGCGGCGTTTCTGGGCATGCTGTTTTAACGCGTTCCCGACAATTCGGTCGCTTCGATCGTGTTACCCTTTGACGGATCAAATAGCCGAACGGAGGGAACGCCATGGATGGACGGGCGAAGCGGGGCGAAAGCCTTGCAGGAAAGACGATCGCGTTGGCTGCAGTGCTGGTGACGCTGCTGGCAGCCGGCACATTGTTGAGCGCATGCGCGCAACAACGTGCGACGAGCCAGTTCGCCGTGGCGCAGCCTGCTATTCCTCAGAAGGCGTCTGAGAACAATCCCGAAGCATGGCTGGACGCGCTCGAGCAGAACCCGATCGATCAATCCTTCGTAGACTCGCTTGCAGCGTTCGCCTACCGCAGCACCGCTTCGGTGTTGGGCGACGGCGCGGACGGTGCCAAGGCGAACCGCATGTATTCTCCGCTCAGTTTGTACTACGCCCTGGCGCTTGCGAACGAAGGCGCTGCTGGTCAGACACGCGACGAGATCGCCTCGGTGTTGGGTGCGCCCAGCACCGTCGACGTGCCCCAGCAGTGCGGCAACCTGTTCCGCGTGCTGGCAACCGATCCTTTCTCCACGGTCGATCTGGCGAATTCCATATGGATGGCGAAGGACGCCTCCTTCGAGCAATCGTTCATCGACACGGCGATCGGCCAGTTCTACGCCACGCCGTTTTCGGTGGAGTTCGGCACTGACGCTGCCGACCAGGCCATGGCCGCATGGATTTCCGAGAATACGGGCGGCACCATCGACCCCCAGGTGAAAACCGAGAGCGACCTTCTGCTGTCCATCATCAACGCGGTGTACTTCAAAGGCGGTTGGATGGATACGTTCGATGCGGCGAACACCGCGCCCGCCGTGTTTCACGCCGCATCGGGCGACGTCGAAACCCAGTTCATGACGCAGCGTATCGACTCGCTGCAAGGCTTTCGCCAGACCGACGACTTCCTGCGCGCACGTCTGGCGTTCACGGGCGGCACGATGATGACGTTCGTGCTGCCGGCCGAAGGCGTGTCGGTGGACGACCTGCTTGCCGATGAGCAGCGCTTGGCCCAGGCTTTTGCCGTTGACGCGAACGAGGACGAGTACGGCTTCATAACCTACGTGGTGCCCAAGGTCGCCTTCGATACCGAACTTGATCTGATTCCGGCTCTCGAGCGCTTGGGTATGAAGACGCCGTTTAGCGACAAGGCGGATTTCTCGAACCTTACGGCCACCCCGGCCTTCATCTCGATGGTGAAGCAGGAAAGCCATATCTCCTGGGATGAGGAGGGCGCCGAAGCCAGTGCGTACACGGATATGGGAATCAGCGCCACATCGGCGATGATCCCCGAAGGCGAGGAAGTGGAGCTGCGCCTCGACCGCCCGTTCCTGTTCCAGATCACGTCGTCGCAGGGCATCCCGCTGTTCATGGGCGTATGCGGCAACCCAGCTGCGTAGCCTGACAGGTTGCCGTGCAGTCGTCCATCGGCTGCACGGCGCCTGGCAGAGCGCCCGTCCCGTCCCGTCCCGTCCCGTCCCGTCCCGTCCCGTCCCGTCCCGTCCCGTCCCGTCCCGTCCCGTCCCGGTGGGATCCTTCGATGCCGATGTTTCACGTGAAACACTCGTTCGGTTTACTATTCGAAACATGCTTTGCCCGCAACGCCGCCTCAGCGGCGCACTGCGTGCGGCGCTTCTTGCGAGCCGGCTCGTGTGCAGTGACCCGTTAAGCGCCCTTGCGGAAGCGGCGGGGGAAAGCGCGTTCTTTGCTTGATAGCTGCTTTCGGTAGTCTGTCGGTGGAGACGGCCTCGCTGATTCTTCAAGCGCGGTCGAAAGAAGAACCCCGATCGTCCCAGCAAGGGGACGAACCGGGCCCAAAATAGAATCCGAACCGCCAAAGCGGGTTCGAGAGCCGTGGGGAGTAAGCAGTTCCCTGCGGCTCGCCTGCTATTGTAGACAAAACGCCGTTGCCCGCAAGGCGCTCCCGGCTTTCGCGCACCCGGGCCGATGCCGTTGCGTCTCGTCTGCGTCAGCCGTCGGGCGTGTCGCAGCTGCCGTACTGCCGCTGCGGGACGACGTTGCCCCGCTCGTGCTTGAGCCGCGATGCAAAACGAGCTCCTGAAACGCAAGGTTTCAGGAGCTCGTTCATCTGCGAAGTGGTGCCCGAGGCGGGATTTGAACCCGCACGTCTAGGACAACGGTTTTTGAGACCGCCGCGTCTGCCATTCCGCCACTCGGGCGCAGGATGACAGTATACCGGAAGTCCACGAAAGCTTCGAGCAAAAATATCGTCGAGTCTTACCGGTTGAGCGAATCGTGGCGGCGGCGAAGCTTTGTCTGCGCGATCATCGCCGCAACGGCGGCGGCTATCGCCAGCGCGAGGGCAGCGGGTGCCGCCGCGCTGTCGCCGGTGGAGGCGAGCGCCTTGCCGGGCAGCGGTTCGACCTGCGTGTCGCCGGAGGGCTCTTCGCCGCCAGGGCTGCCGGACGGGGGCACGTTCCCGTCGTCGCCGGGAATGGCTGCCTTTTGCTCGAACACGGCGAACGGCGACAGCTCATCGACGGTCATGCTCGCGAGACCTCCTTCCACCGCAGCCTTCGTCGCTTCGAGCGAGCCGTCGGCTTTCCGGTGGACCATCCAGACGCTCTTCCCCTCGTAGCGCTTGTCGACCGAGAACGACACGGAGAGCTTGCCCTCGTGCGCGGCCTTCTCGCTGGTCGCCGCGTCCACCACCGACGCGTCCGCGCTGACGATGAGCGCGCCCAGCTGGTCGGACGCCTTTGCCATTTCGGCCTTCTGCTCATCGGTCAGGGCCGAGAGCGCCAAGGAGAGCTCGGCGCCTGCGGGGAACGATCCCGACACTTCCACGCGCGATCCGGCGATCTCACCGACGTGCGAGCTCTCCTCGTAGCCGCCGCCCGGCTCGTCCGGCTCGGGCAGGTCCACCGTCACGCTCATGACGTCGCCCACGGTGTCGCCCACCGAAAGGACGATACCGGAGTCCACGCGCTCGTCGGGTGTGTCGCAGCCGTTGTACTGCAGCAGCGGGACGACGTTGCCCTCCATGCCGAACGTCTCGCAGGCGCTGGTGTTGAAGAACGGGCGAGTGTAAAGCGCCTGGCCGTCCCGGTACTCCGTATTCTCCGGATAGACGGGCATGACGCCCGGACGGTGGTCGACCGTGTTCACGGTGTTGCTCAAAAGGGGATCGTCGGTCATGCTGCGCGCGTCCGCGATTCCCCGGTCGATATGCCAGATGACGATGCCGCCCGTTTCGTTGTAGTATTGCGGCTTTTCTTTATTGTGGTCGACCCGGTACCCGGATGTCAGCCCTAGGTCGAAGCTCTCGTACTGGCGGTTCTCCACCAGGTAGTATTCGCCCTCGGTGCTGGTGGGGACGCGCAGGCATTGGTAGCCCTTGCCGCTCCAGAACGTGGACGCGTCGTGCGTGCCGTCGGCGGCTACCTCGACGGGCTCTATGTAGCCGAGCCGTTCCAAACAGTAGGGGTCGAGGCTGACGGGGACGAAGACGGTATCGCCGCTATCGGTGATGTATCTGCCCCATGATCCGCCTGCCATCAAGCTGAGTTCGCTCACGTCGTAGGCCAACCAGGGGAATTGATCGACGGTCGCTTCGGGGTCGTTTGCCGTGTAGTTGATGTCGTACAGGTCGGGCAGTCCCAGATAGTGTCCCAGTTCGTGCGCGACGGTGCTCGTGGGCATGGGCTGGGCGGGGATCATGTCGTTCATAAGGGTTTCCCCTATGGAGATGTAGTCGTTGACCTCGATTTTGCTGCCCGTTTCGGGGTTGACGATTTCTTCGGGTTCGAAGTTGTCTCTGTCCATGCTGGACAGCTCCCATCGGCAGGCCCAGGTTGACGGTGTGCCTCCGGCCCCTGAGGCTTCGTAGCCCGCCACGATGAACAGCAGCCCCGCCTCGGTCGGTTCGAGCACGCCGTTGCGGTTCGTATCGTAGGTCGCGAAGTCGATGTACTGGGAGGCTTCGTTGAGCGCGTCGACGTACGCGTCGCGCTGGTCCTTGGCCGCGTCGCTCAGGTATTCGACTGATTCCCAGTTGCCGTGGTCGCGCTTGAGCGTCACGTGGATCACGCCGTCGCCCGCCTTGTCGTGCAGGTTGGTGTTGCCGCCCGTGCCGTACGCGCTGGTCTCCTCGGTCGCCGGCGTCCAGGAGAACTTGCCGTTCGACATGGTTGCGTAGTAGCTGGTGATGCTGTTCTCGCCGCTGTAGAGCAGCTTGTTCCAATCGTAGCCGTCGCGGTAGCGCTGATCGGCGGCGTTCCAGCTCGCGACGACGTTGCCGTCGTCGTCCTTCTGCACGACCTCGGCGCCGGGGTCCTCCGGGTTCTCGAACCCGATGACGATGGTGATCAGCGGAAGCGACGTCTCGGTCTGCGCCGCCGACCGCGCGCCGAGGGCGTTGGCACCGGACGCGGCCTGGGCGGCCTCGATGTCGGAGAGCGTCACCGCCTCGCCGACGCCCCGGTCTCGGGGAACGTAGGCGCCTCCGCCCAGCGCGGAGTAGGCCATCTTGCCGGTATCGTTTGCCAGCACCGAGGGCGTCAGAGCGTTCGCCGGTGCGGCCTCGTCGGCGCGCGGCCCGAGCGCGAGGCCGAAGCCCTCGCTCGTCACGTAGTACCACGTCTGGTCGGCGGGGCTCTTCTGCACGAGGCGCCCCTCGGCCGTCCGAACGTAGTGGAAGAACTCGTCGCCGCGCTGCCCGGCCTGGAAGGTGGCGCCGTCGGGCTGGACGTAGCCCTGCTCGATCTCCAAGGCCGGACCGGCGTAGGCCGCGCTGGGCGCGAGGCACAGCGCGAGGGCCAGCATGAGGAAGGCGAGAAGCGGGGCGCGCTTTGCGCGGCGGGCCGTCTCGCGGGTCTTGTGCTGCATAGTTCCCTCTCTTCAATGGGGATTTCTACGTTTCGCATTAATAATGTCAGAATACCATAGCGTATTTCCATTCGACGGCCGCGCCCGCGAAGGGGCTTGGCGCTCGTTGCGCGTTTTCGCGCGTTCGTGCCTCCGGGTTTCCAACGCGCTTTTGCCGGGTCGTTTCCCTGATACAATCAAAAGCAATCGCGTTCGTTTTCGCAAAGGATGGAGTGCCATGAAACGCTTCCTTTCGATCCTTCTCGCCGCGGCCCTTTCGCTTATGGCCGTGCCCGCGTCCGCGCTCGCGGACGAGGTTTCCGAGACCGCGGGTTCCGACAACCCGACGGTCGGATCGGGAGAGGAGGCGCGTTCGCTCGACGAGTTGCTACAGGCGGGCGACTACGTTCCGGGTCGCGTGCTGGCGCACGTGAACGACGACTTCGCTCCGGTGAGCGCCTATTCTTCCAACGGGGGAGGCTGGTCGGCCAGCAACCTGTACACCTTCGACCCCCAGCCCGAAGCCGGGGCCGAAGCCGATGTGCCGCTCGCTCGCTCGATGCCAACGCCCGAGCAGGTGATCCTCATCGAGTCCGGAACGCAGTCCACCGAGGATCTGCTGCGCGATCTGGCCGATACGCCGGGCGTGCTGGCGGCCCAGCCCGACTACGTGCGTTATATCGACGACCTGGAGACCCAGGCGAAGCCGGTCGAAGAGCCGGCTGCCGCCCTGTCCGCGGATACCGCCCCTACGGACGACCCGTTGATCGGCCTCCAATGGCACCTCGCCCCCACGGACGAGATCGCCGGCGCCGCCAACGTCGAAACCCTGTGGGGTGACGAGGGCATTCCCGGCAGGCCGTGGCAAGGGAAGGAAGAAGTGGTGGTGGCCGTGGTCGACACGGGCGTGGATTGCACCAATCCCGACTTGAAGGACGTCATGTGGGAGAATCCGGGTAACATCGGCCTGGAGGGCGAGCATGGCTACGACTACGGCATGGGCGACGACGACCCGATGGACAATGACGGCCACGGCACGCATGTGGCCGGCATCATCGCGGCCTCCGTCAACAACGGCGAAGGCGTTGCCGGCGTGGCTCCGAACGCGAAGATCATGGCGCTGCGCGTCGCCAATGAAAGCGGCGGCTTTCTCACGTCTGCTGTGCTCGGGGCGTACTCGTATATGAAGAAGGCGGCGCAGGCCAGGGTGAACTTGGTCGCGGCGAACAATTCGTGGATGGGCGCGGGTGAGAGTCCTCTGCTGACCGAGGTGATGGACGATCTGTACCGATCGAACGGCGTGCTGTCTGTCTGCGCATCGGGAAACTATGCCGCCGACCTCGACCAATCGCTGAACCTTCCGGCCGGCGCCCCCACCGACGGGGCCATTGCCGTGAACGCCGTCGATCGAGAGGGCAGGCTGGCTTCCTTCTCCGATTACGGCGCCGCGGCCACCGATCTGGCGGCTCCGGGCACGGACATCCTGTCCACGGCTCCTCAGGGCCAGGGGATAGTTGATGGGGACGATCCGGAGCTGACGGTGGCGTTCGACGATTTCGAATCCGAGGACAGGATGTTCTCGTTCCAGGCGTCCGGCGATGCGGAGCCTTCGGTTTCGCGGGCGGAGGTCCCGCAGGTTGTGGGCGACGCCCCAAGCCAGGGCGTGCTTATGTCCATCAAGCAGGCGAAGGCGGGGCAGAAGGCGTCCGTCGTGTTCACGGCGAAAAAGGGCGCGGTCAAGCAGGGCCTCGCGGCGGCGGACAAGACCGTCGACGACCTGCAGTGCCTGGCCTTCGATGCCGGCGTCGCGGACTCCAAGGAGAGCGATATGGGCCGTTTGCTGCGCGTCAGCGTGCACGGCATCGACGGCAGCTGGATCGACCTGACGCCTGAAAGCTTCGGCACTGGCGGCGCCATCCCGCTTTCGCTCAGGGTTCCCATTCCAAAAGACAAGCGGGACGAAATCAACTGGGACGAGTTCTCTTTCAAATTGGAGCGCACGTTCACTTCGTTCGACGACGGGATGGACCTGGACTTCTTTTTCGACAACGTGGCGCTTGTCAGCGACGTCGCGCCGTACGTCTACATGGATGGAACGTCCATGGCGGCTCCGGTGGTGACGGGCTCGTGCGCCCTGCTCGCGGGGCTGTTCCCTAACGACGGCGCCGAGCAACTGCGAGCGCGCATCCTGGGAGGCGTCAAGCGGGCGGACGCTCTGGCCGGGACGTGCACGTCCGACGGGCAGCTGGACGTCGTCCGCGCGGCAACCGACCCGTACCCGGTGGTGGACGCGCTGGAGCCCGCGGCCGACGGCACGCTCGAGGCGACGGTGCGCGGCAGCTGGTTCGGCGAGGATCGCGGCCGCGTCACGCTCGACGGCGCCGACCTCGAGGTGAAGTCGTGGGGCGCGAACGAGGTGCGCGTCGTCCTGCCCCCGTCTCTGGAGTCCAAGCAGCGCTACGTCCAGGTGGAGCGCGCCGACGGCGACACCGGCCGCCGCAAGGTGGCCGTCGGCTCCGAGGAGGGCTTCGACTTCTTCGAGAGCCTGCCGGCCCCCGACTTCAAAAGCCTGGGCCTTCCCGAGCCTACGCTGTACAATGCGTGGTCGATGGCGGCGGCTGCTGGCCGCGTGTACGCGGTGCCCCACTTCGAGTCGTCCGATGGCAGGGAAAGGAGCGCTTTGCTGGCATACGACCCCGCCTCGGCATCGTGGTCGGTGCAGCATCTTGTCACGGATACGCTTGATGCCGTTTTCCGCCTGACCTCGAGCGGGGGCGTTCTGTATGCGCTCACTTCGGATCAGGTGCTGTATTCGTTCGATCCGTCTACCGGCACGTTGGGGGATCCTGTGGACTGCCGCGACTCCTTGACCGCGTGCGGGTTCGGCGGGTTTGATTTCATGGGCGTTACCCTTGCAAGCGACGGCCGCTCTCTTTGGGTGTTCGCCGGCCTTGACGCCAGCGGCGCGTCGTCGCCGCTTGTCGCTCGCGTCGACATGGCGACGGGCGACGCGACCGCGCTGCCCGATTTGGGCGAGGGGCGCTTTACTCCCTTCGCCGACATGGTGAACGGGGTGTTGACGGTTGCCGCCGGCAACGTGAATTGGATAGAATCCCGGATTGTCAATTCGGTTGCGGCGTTCGAGGGCGACGAGTGGAACTATGCTCCTTTCCCGCAGGATATCGTGTTGAACCAGTATGGTGCGGTGGCCGGAGGCGTTCTGCCGGCAGGATCCACCATCGCCGGATCGACGGCTTCTCACGAGCGCATCATCTTGTCGGGCGCGGTCGAGGCTGGCAACCAAGGCAGCGACACGTTCGTGTACGATCCGAAAGCCGGCACGTGGCTGGCCGTTCCCACGCGCCTGTCGGCATCGAAGGTGTCGCTTGCCAGCGGCGCCGTGCTGGGCGACGCCCTGTACGTGGCGGGCATGGACTCGCTCACGAAAGAAATGGTCTTCAAGCGCTTGAAGTTCGAACTCGCGCCCGACGAGGAGGGCGGCGGTGGCACCCCCGACAAGCCGACCACCGATCCCGGCGAGGAGCAGCCGAAGCCGCTTCCCGACGCGCCCGACGCGCCGGCCTCGCCGCAGGAGGCGTTGAAGCCGTCCGCCGAGGCGGCGAAGCCGAAGCCGCTGACGGCCACCGGCGATCCCCTCGCGCCGCGCACGGCCGCCCTTGCCCTGGCCGCGGTCTCGGCTCTGGCCGTAGCGGGCCTGGTCGTCGCCGTCAGGCGCTCGCGCTCGAGGCGTTAGAGTTAGATTCTGGGCGCGCGGCGGGCTTGAAGCCGCCGCGCGCCGGCGTCCGCGCTGTCTCCGTTGATTTTTCGACGTTCGGTCAACATATGGAACTGCATCTGGCGCAGGTATCCCGCAAGGATCATAATAGGCTCAATTGCCGCCGGGGCGAGGCATGCGAACGGCTTTCCCGTCCCGGCGTGGTCGCACGCGTATCAAGAGTCGGGAGGCACCTATGGAGCACGAAGAACTGACCAGGAAGATCGACGCGTATCTCGAGGAAAATTGGGAGACGATGGTCGAAGACATCGAGACGCTCGTCCGCATCCCCAGCTTCGAGGAATCGGACAAGGCGACCGAAGGCGCTCCGTTCGGCCCCGGCCCGAAGGAGGCGCTGGAAGCCGCGCTTGAAATGGCCTCCGACATGGGATTCAAGACGCACGATGCCGAGGGCTACATCGGGTTCGCCGACTTCCCCGGCAAGAGCGACACGCAGCTGGGCATCATCGGCCACATGGACGTGGTTCCCGCCGGTCCCGGCTGGAACTTCGAGCCGTACGCGGTCACGCGCAAGGAAGGCTACCTCGTCGGTCGCGGCACGCTCGACGACAAGGGCCCCAGCGTGGTGGCGCTGCACGCCATGAAGTTCTGGAAGGACTTGCAGGACGCCGGCGAGGCTCCTCAGTTCCCCTACACCGTCCGCTTCCTGTTCGGCGCGAACGAAGAATCCGGCATGGCCGACGTGGCCTACTACCACAAGCATTACGACGATCCGGCGTTCCTGTTCACGCCCGATGCCGAGTTCCCCGTGTGCTACGGCGAGAAGGGTGGCTACGACGGCGAGCTGATCAGCAAGCCCATCGCCGACCGCATCGTGCTGGAGTTCACGGGCGGCGCGGCCACGAACGCGGTGCCCGGCATCGCCGAGGCCGTGGTGAAGGCCGACGCTGCCGACCTGCCGAATACTGATCGCATTACCGTTGCGGCCGACGGCGAAGGCCGCGCGAAGATCACTGCGGCCGGCAAAGGAGCGCACGCCTCCATGCCCGAAGGAGGCGTGAACGCCATCGGCCTCATCGTGGACTACCTGCTGGAGCACGACCTGTGCACCGCCGACGAGCGCGCGTTCTTCGAGCTCGACCAGAAGCTGCTCAATCATACCGACGGCAGCGGCATCGGCATCAAGAGCTCCGACGAGTACTTCGGCCCGCTCACCGTCATCGGCGGCACCATCAAAATCGAGGACGACCGCTTTGTGCAGACGCTCGACAGTCGGTTCCCCACGTCCATCACGGCCGACGAGATCACCGAGCGCCTGCGCCAGCTGGCGAGCGAGATCGGCGGCTCGTTTGAGAACACGCTGCTTATGGAGCCGTTCCTCGTAAAGCCCGACAGCCCTGTGATCCAGGCGCTGCTGAACGCGTACAACGAGGCCACCGGCGAGGACGCGAAGCCGTTCACCATGGGCGGCGGCACGTACGCGCGCGAGTTCAAGAGCGGTGCCAGCTTCGGTCCCGAAAAGCCGTGGGTTGAGGATCCCGAATGGGTTGGCATGATGCACGGTCCGGACGAGGGCGTCAGCGAGGACCTGCTGAAGCAGTCCTTCAAGATCTACGCGCTCACGCTGGACAAGCTCATGCAGCTCGACCTGCAATAGCGAAGGGTGTGTCAAGGGGACGGGTGATTTGACGCGCTCCGCCCCGGTCGTCATCCTGAGCGCAGCGCGAAGCGCGGAGTCGAAGGATTCCGTGAGGCGCTAGCCGGAAGCCCCCCCGGCTAGCGCCGACAAAACGCTTCCGGCTGCGCGCTCATCATCGTCGTCGAAAGGCTTTTCCCATGTCCCAACTGGATACTGTCCCCACCGATTTCGCCCCTGCTATCGGCATTGCTCCGGCCGAAGGCCTCGAGAGCGAAGAAGGCGGCCGCATCGTGCTTGAGGGTCTGCCCAACACGCGCGACGTGGGAGGCCTGCCCACGGACGACGGGCGCTACGTGAAGCATGCGCGCCTGCTGCGCTCGGGTGCGCTCGACCATGCCACCGCCCGCGACCTCGAAGTGCTGCTTGACGACTACCAGGTGCGCACGGTTATCGACCTGCGCACCGAAGAAGAGCGCAAGGAGCATCCCGACCCACAGGACGGCCTGGTGGGCGTTCGGTTCGCGGATGCGCCGGTGCTGAGCGCCTCCACATTCGGCGTCACGCGCGAGGGCGGCATGATGCAGGCGCTCAAAATGCTGCGCACCGTGCAGAAGAACCCTGCCAGCATCATGGAGGAAGTGTACGAGCGCATGATGTTGGACGAGCAGAGCCAGCGCGGCTTCGCGCAGTTCTTCGACGATGTGCTGGCTGCCGAGGATGGCTCCGTGCTTTGGCACTGCACCATCGGCAAGGATCGCGCCGGTTTGGCCGCCGCGCTCTTGCTGCACGCGTTGGGCGTAAAGCGCGAGGCCGTCGAGCAGGATTATCTGGCCACGAACAAGTACGTCCAATCCGAAACGCAGAACATCATGGACGCGCTTTCCTCGTTCGGTCTGGGCGACAAGCTGGATAAGAGCATTCACGTGATCAACTCCGCCGATCCGCGCTTCCTGCACGCCGCGCTCGATGCCGTGGAGAAGCAGTACGGCAGCCTCGACGCTTACGTGCGCGACCAGCTGAGCGTCACCGACGAAAAGCGCGAGGCCCTGCGCGCTCGCTACCTCACGGACGATCCCCGCGGGTAACGGCGGATTTACCGATGGTCAGCGGTGGTTGATGTTCTTTCGTCGGTTTGCTTGCTCCTATCTTTCGGCTTTTGGCCGGTTTCGGTGATCCATGATTTATAATGGTCGAAAGCAAACGTACGGAGGGTAGGAGGCTTAGGTGTTGAAAGCGATGATCGTCGATGACGAGGCTCCTGCGCGTTCAGAGCTGAAGTTCCTGCTTGACGAGCTGGGGCAGACGGAGGTTGTCGCCGAAGCTGCCAGTGTGCGCGAGGCTATCGAGAAGTTGAAGGAATATCCGTGCGACGTGATGTTCCTCGACGTGAACATGCCCGAAGCCACGGGCTTGCAGCTGGCTGAGGCGCTGCAGCACCTCAAGTTCCCGCCTGCGGTGGTGTTCGTGACGGCGTACAGCGAGTTCGCCCTCGATGCGTTCAAGGTGAACGCCATCGATTACCTGGTGAAGCCGGTCGAGACCGAGCGCCTGTCGCAAGCTATCTCGCGCGTGCGCGAGCACGTGTCGCTGCACGTGCAGGCTCAGAAGTCCGAGCGCATTCCCGTCGAAAAGGGCGGCAAGAAAATCCTCATCGGCATCGACAAGATCCGCTTCGTCATGGCGCGCGACGACTACGCGTACCTGCAAACGGATACGGATCGTTATTTCTCCACGGTCAGCTTGGCTCAGCTGGAGAAGCGCCTCGACGGCCACGGTTTCTTCCGCGTGCATCGCGGCTATCTGGTGAATCTCTCGATGGTGGAGGAGATCGAATCGGTGTCGGGCGGTACGCTGCTGCTCACGCTGAACGCCGTGGACGAGAAAATTCCCGTGTCCCGTCGCCGAGTTTCCGCTTTGAAGAAGGCGCTGGGGCTGTAAGGCGCGTCCGCATAACGAACCTCGAAGGGCCGGCGAATCGTCGGCCCTTTTCTTTTTGGCACGAGCGCCATCAGGAAAGCGGCTTTTCCCTCCTGCGTCTCCGCGTGAGTGACTCCGTCATCCCGAGCGGCGCTGCCCCCTTGTCATCCTGAGCGAGCGAAGCGAGTCGAAGGATCCCGTGCGGCGTCGGCCGTAAAATCATCTGCAGTAATCGCACGGATCTTCGGTTCCGGCATCTTCTGCCTGTGTTCAAGACGGCAGTCCCAGCGATGTTTCATGTGAAACATTTGTTCGCTTGTCGCATGGCATTACGACAAGTGTTTCACGTGAAACACTTGTTCGTTCAAATCACGGACAGTCGCGAAGTTCGCAAGCGGCAGACGGGGACGCATCGGCGCCAGACAGGTGCGAGGTTCGCGCGCGGCGGGCGGCGCGAGGTTCGCGGGCGGCGGACAGGCGTGAAGGTGGGAAATCGCTCCAATCGCATGCGAGAATGCGAAAAGCGCCCGAGAGACGAACCCTCGGGCGCTTCCGACAGAGAAATGTGGGGTAATGGCCTAGTAGGCGGTGAAAGACGACTTCGGAGCCAGGCAGATGGGGCAGGCGGTGAAGTTCTCGCCCTTGTGGATGTAGCCGCAGATGGGGCACAGGTAGTACTTGCCGTCGAACGGGGTGTCGATGGTGGTGTACGCATCCATATACAGCTTCGCATGATACGCCTCGGCAAGCTTGGCGCGCGTGAACACCTGCACGGCCTTGTTGTTGCCCTCTTCCTGGGCCTTCTTGATGAAGGAGGGATACATGTCCGAGGTCTCGTAGATCTCGCCGTTGGCGCCGGAGATCAGGTTGATGTCGCTCTCGTGCTCCTCGACCGCGGGCGGCTCGGGCTTCTCGGTTGCGGGGTCGATTTCCTTGGCCAGGTCGTACTCGAGGCCGATGTGGATTTTCTCGGCGTCCGCGGTGCACTGAAACAGGCGGGCCAGCACGTCGAAGCCCTCGTTCTTGGCGACCTTCGAGAACGCCTCATACTTGGTGGTGGCGCCCGTCTCGCCCGCGATGGCCGTCATAAGGTTTTCGTAGGTGGTGCCGACGGTGGTCTTGCTGTCGTAGATGATGTTGAAATTGCTCGCCGTCGAGGCATCGGGCATGGATGTGGGTTCCAGCACCTCGGCCATATACTCGCTGTTCGTCCCGCTGCCGGTTCCGGCGCCGTCGGCGGACGGATCGGTCGTGGTTTCGGCCTTCGGCTCGCTCGGGGCGGCGCAGGCGCCCAGCAGGCCCATCGCGGAAATGGACACGGCGCTGACGGCGGCACCCTTCAACAGGTTCCTTCTAGAAATATCGGACATGGTTCCTCCCTCGGCTTCCCGATGAGCTCCTCTCCAGCCCATCTGATAATCGATACTATATATCAATTAATATAAATGATCAATAGTAAATACTACGGACATGCTTAGGATTCGCACGCCGTTTTTCGTTCTCGGGCGCGCTCCCACACGCTTTGTCCACAACTCCGTCACAAGCGCAAACACGATGGTCAGCCTCGTCACCGTTTGCTAGAATGGAGCGAATTACGCTGAAAGAAGGTTGTATGCTATCCGGTGATGTAGAAAAACTGTATCCTTCCGCGAAAGCCCTCGTGAAGGACTGCGTTGCCAGCCGTATCCATGCCAAGGATGCGAGCCTGTACGACTTCTCGGAGGAAGCGCGCGCGTGCTCCGAGCAATACATGGGATGGACGGACCTTGCGAGCAATTCGCCGTACTCCCTGCGCGACATCCAGAATTTCGCCGACTCGATCATCGCCCAAGGGCTGAAGACGGTCGTGCTCATCGGCCAGGGCGGTTCCACGCAGGCGCCCATGACCATCACGAAATACAACAAGCCCGATTCGTCGAAGATCACGTTCAAGACGCTGGACTCCGACTCGCCCGTGCGCGTGCGCGCCATTTTGGCCGAAGCGAAGCCCGAGACCACGCTGTTCGTGATCTCGTCGAAGAGCGGCGGCACCATCGAGCCGCGCCTGGCCCTGCGTGCCGTGCGCGACGCCGTGGCCGACCGCATCAGCGAAGAGGAGCTGGTGCAGCACCTCGTGGCCATCACCGACCCCGGCTCCATGCTTGAGCGCCAGGCGCGCGAAGAAGGGTGGGCCGCGGTGTTCTCCGGCCAGCCCACCGTGGGCGGGCGCTTCTCCGCGCTGTCCGTGTTCGGCCTGCTGCCGGCGGCGCTCGTGGGCATCGACCTGGAAGAGTTCATGGCGCACGCCATCGACGCCGAGCGCCAGTGCAGCGAGGACGCCATCGACAACCCGGCCATCGGCCTGGCATCGTTTTTGTACGACAACTACCTGCAGGGACGCAACAAGTTCACGTTCCTCACGCAGAAGCGCGGCCGCGTTCTGGGTCTGTGGATCGAGCAGCTGGTGGCCGAGAGCCTGGGCAAGGACGGCCAGGGCATCCTGCCCAACATCGAGGTGGACTCCCTGCTGCTCAAGAAAGACCCGGGCGATCGCAGCGCCATCGTGTACCTCACGCGCAACGACCTGTGGGACGAGCGCCGCAACTTCGAGATGAGCCTGTCCTACATCGACCCGGCCATCCCGCGCGCCAACTACAAGATCGACTCCGTCGAAGAGCTGGCCGAGCACTTCGTGATGTGGGAATACGCCATCGCGATGTGCGGCTACCTCATGAAGATCTGCCCCTTCGACCAGCCCGACGTGGCGTCGGCGAAGGCCGTGGTGCTCGACATCCTCAAGGAGGGCCAGCCCGAGCCCGACTTCGTGCAGGATTTCATCGACGAGGTGCACATGGGCGAGGTGGAAGTGCGCCTGTCTCCGTGCTTCAAAGATTGCACCGATGTCCGCAGCGCGCTGCGTGCGCTGCTGGGCAGCATTCAACCGGGCGATTTCTTCGCGCTCAACGCGTTCTTGCCGTTCACGGGCGAGGGTCGACGCGAGGCGCTGGAAACCATCCGTCACGGCGTGGCTGAGAAGCGCGGCGTGGTATCCTGCCTGGAAGTGGGTCCGCGCTACCTGCACTCCACCGGCCAGCTGCACAAGGGCGGCCCGAACTGCGGCGTGTTCCTCATCCTGTCGGCCGACGAGCTAAAGGACATCCCGCTGAAGCAGGAGGCTGAAAGCCTGGGCTCGCTGGCCAAGGCGCAGGCGTCGGGCGACCTCGTTACGCTGGCCGAGCGCGGGCGGCGCGTGGTGCACCTGCACCTGCCCGACAACTCGGGCGTTACGCTGCGCCAGCTGGCTGAAGTGATTTCCGACATCCTGGAAACCATGACGGTGCCGACGGCTTAGCGGGCGGCCGCGCGACACGATAGCGTTACACCCCGAGGGCGGCCGTCGAGCCGCCCTCGTAGATTGAAGGCCACAGCACAACGCGGAGGCGATCATATGAAGGAAGCGCTGGACATTCAAGTCAAAGGCATCGTGCAGGGCGTGGGCTTTCGCCCCTTCGTCTACCGTTTGGCGAAGAAATACCTGATCGACGGATGGGTGCTGAACGCCACCGACGGCGTGTTCATCCATGCCGAGGGCGAGACGAAGCTGCTCGACGAGTTCGTCATCGAGCTGTCCGAGAACCCACCGGCCGCCTCGCGCGTGGAGGAAGTGACGCTGAAGGAAGTGCCGCTGGAGGACTTCGACTCGTTCGAGATCCGCTTCTCCGACGCAGGCGCCGTGGAGAAGACCACGCTTGTGTCGCCCGACCTGGCCACCTGCGACGATTGCGCCCGCGAGCTGTTCAACCCGAACGACCGCCGCTACCGCTACCCGTTCATCAACTGCACGAACTGCGGCCCGCGTTTCACTATCATCGAGAAGCTGCCCTACGATCGCAAGAGCACGTCGATGAAGGACTTCCCCATGTGCGAGCGCTGCGCCCGCGAGTACGGCGACCCGCTGGACCGCCGTTTCCACGCGCAGCCCGACGCGTGCTTCGAATGCGGCCCCCATATCAGCTGGCGCGAGCACGAGGGCATGCCCGGAGCGCTCGCCGACGTTCATGCCCCCGGCGTTCCCGCCGACGTGCCGGCCGCCCCTGACGTCCCCGCTGGCGCTTCCGCTCCCCTTGGCGCGCAAACAAATGTTTCACGTGAAACAGTGCGCGCTTCCGATGCTATTGACGCACCCCTGGGACCCATCGCCTGGGGAACCACGTGCGAGGAGAGCGATGCCATACTTGCGCGCGCCGTGGAACTGCTGCTGGCGGGCAAGATCCTGGCCGTGAAGGGCCTGGGCGGCTTCCATCTGGTGTGCGACGCGTCGAACCCCGAAGCGGTGGCGCTGCTGCGTGCGCGCAAGCGCCGCGAAGGCAAGGCGTTCGCCGTTATGATGGCCGATATGGAAGCCGTGCGCGCCTATTGCGAGGCGGGCGAAGCGGAGGAGGGCATCCTCACGGCCACGCAGCGCCCCATCGTGCTGCTGCGCAAGCGCCCCGACGCCGTGTTCGCCCCCGGTTTGGCCGACGCCCTTCCCGAGCTCGGCGTCATGCTGCCCTACACGCCCCTCCAGCATCTGCTGCTGCACGACTTCGCGAAAGCGAGCGGTTGCGCCGAGCGCAGCTCCCAGCGCGAAGCCGAGGGGTCCCGCGCAGCGACGGCCGTCCCTATGCTGGTGATGACCTCGGGCAACATCCACGACGAGCCCATCGTCATCGACGACGAGGATGCCTACGAGAAGCTGTTCGCCGTGGCCGACGCGTTCCTGGGCCACGACCGCGCCATCCGCGCCCGCTACGACGACTCGGTGGTGCGCGTTATCGAAGCGGGCAGCGCCGGCGAAGCCGTCCAATTCATCCGCCGCGCCCGAGGCTACGCGCCGCTCCCGTTGGCGATGCCCGCGAAGGCGCGCGAAGGAGAAGATGTTTCACGTGAAACATCCGTTCGCGAACAGGGTTGCTCCATCTTCGCCACCGGGCCCGAGCAGAAGAACACGTTTGCGCTCACGCGCGACGCCGAGGCGTTCGTGTCGCAGCACATCGGCGACCTCGAGAACGCCGAAACCTACGACGCGTGGTTCCAGGCGAAGGACCGCTACGAAACGCTGTTCGAGATCGAACCCGACCGCATCGCGTGCGACCTGCATCCCGAGTACCTCACGTCGAAGTGGGCCCACGAGCAGAGCCTCCCCGTCACCGAGGTGCAGCACCATCATGCGCACGTCGTGTCGGTGATGGCCGAGCACGGCCTGGCCGGCCCCGTGTGCGGCATCGCGTTCGACGGCACGGGCTACGGCATGGACGGCGCCATCTGGGGCGGGGAAGTGCTGCTCACCAACCTGACTGCGTTCGAGCGTTTCGCGAACTTCGCCTACGTGCCCATGCCGGGCGGCGCGGCGGCCGTAAAGCATCCGCTGCGCATGGCCTACGGCGTGCTGTGGGCGTTCGACCTGCTCGACCATCCGGGGGCTGCGGCTGCGCTCGAGGCTCTGGGCGAGCAGGCGGCCGTGTGCGACCAGATGATCGACCGCGGCATCAACACGCCCATGACCTCGTCCGTCGGCCGGCTGTTCGACGCGGCCAGCGCGCTGTTGGGCATCTGCGCCGAGCCTGCGTACGAAGGCGAGCCCGCCATCCTGCTGGAAGCCGCAATCGGGCGAACAGATGTTTCACGTGAAACATCTGCCGCCGACGCAACCGATGCGACCCCTGCTGACACCAACCGGGATCCTTCGACTCCGGCGCTTCGCGCCTCCGCTCAGAATGACGATGCCGGGCTTAGCGCCTCCGCTCGGGAAGCCGCGTCCCGTTACGCCATCGCGGTAGTGAAGAACACCGCCACTGCCGCCAGCACGGCGCAGGACACCTCGGTCGTGCTGTTCGATGCCGCGCCTGCGTTCGCCGCGCTGCTCGACGACCTCGCGGCCGACGTGCCTGTCGGCGTCATCGCGCGCCGCTTCCACGACGCGTTCGTGCAAGCCATCGTCACGGCGGCCGAGCTCGTGCGCAGCCTGTACGACATAACGACGCTTGTCCTGTCCGGCGGCGTGTTCATGAACCGCTACCTGTTGGAGCACGCTCTGGCGGCGCTCGAACAGGCGGGTTTCACGGTGGCCGTCAACCGCGATCTGCCGCCCAACGACGGCTGCATCTCCTTCGGCCAGGCTGTGGTAGCATGGGCTTCGAGCAAAGAAGAAGGAGAACAGCCATGTGCTTAGCCATACCTGCAAAAGTGACTGAAATGAAGGACAACCGTCTGGCTACGGTGGACATCCTCGGCGTCACGCGCGACATATCCCTCGACCTCACGCCGCAGGCGAACGTCGGTGACTTCGTGCTGGTGCACGCCGGGTTCGCCATCGAGGTGGTGGATCCTGACTACGCGCAGGAAACCATCGACCTCATCAAGCAGTTCCCCGAGCTGGCGGGCGACGACATCCCCGCAGCCGACGAGGTAGCGCGATGACCTCCTCGACCGGAACGGATGTTTCACGTGAAACATCCGCCGCGCCGGAGGATCGGCCCGCGCACCTCGCGCGCACGGTCGACGCGGCCACGATGGAATCCGAGTTGGCGGCCTTCAAGGATCCCAAGCTCGCGCGCGGCCTCATCGAGTCCATCGCGAAGCTGTCGCCCGCAGGCGGCGCCACGCTCATGGAAGTGTGCGGCACGCACACCGTCGCCATCGCGCGCAACGGCATCCGCAACCTCATGCCCGAGGGCACGCGCCTCGCGTCGGGTCCCGGCTGCCCCGTGTGCGTGACCTCGAACAAGGATATCGACACGGTCATCGCCCTCGCGCGCGTTCCGGGCGTCACCATCGCCACGTTCGGCGACATGACGCGCGTACCGGGCTCCACGTCAAGCCTGCTCGCCGAGCAGGCGGCGGGCCGCAGCGTGCAGATCGTGTACTCGCCGCTGGACGCGCTCACTCTGGCCCAGCAGAACCCCGATCGCGAGATCGTGTTCGTGGGCGTGGGCTTCGAAACCACCACGCCGCTGGTGGCCATGGCCATCAAGCGCGCGGCCGCGGCCGGCCTCAAGAACTTCAGCGTGTTCGGCGCTCACAAGAACATGCCCGGCGCGCTGGAGGCCATCATCAACGACCCGCAGCTCAAGGTGGATGCGCTCATCCTGCCCGGCCATGTCAGCACCATCATCGGCGCCGAGCCGTATCGGTTCTTGGCCGAGAAGTACGGCATACCCGGCGTCATCACCGGGTTCGAGCCGGTTGACGTGCTGCAGGGCATCGCCATGATCATGCGCCAACTGCACGAAGGCCGTGCGGACATCGAGATCGCCTACGCGCGCGGCGTCATGCCCGAAGGCAACCCCGTGGCGCTGGCCGCCATCGACGAGGTGTTCGAGACGTGCACCGCCCTCTGGCGCGGCCTGGGCGAGATTCCCGGTTCCGGCTACCGCATCCGCGAGGAGTTCGCGCAGTTCGACGCCGTGCGCCGTTTCCAGCCCGACGTCGAGCCCACGCAGGATCCGAAGGGCTGCCGCTGCGGCGACGTGCTTCGCGGCATCATGGCGCCCAACGAGTGTCCCTTGTTCCGCAAGGTATGCACGCCCGAGAACCCCGTGGGTCCTTGCATGGTGTCAAGCGAGGGCAGCTGCGCCGCGTACCACCGGTACTACTAAAGAGAAAACAGGCGCTGCAGCATCCGAAGGACCCCTCGTCGAGGGGTCCTTCGGACTATCTTCGAATGTTTCACGTGAAACATTCGTTCGATAGACTCGGATACGTCGATCCAGCGGCAAGACGACGCGGGAAATTTCCCAAAAGATATTCTTTTCAGTTGATTGTGCAGTCCCTATGCTCAGCGGCGCGCTCATGTTCGGTGCTGTGCGTGCATGAGTTACCCTTTTGTTTCCATCGCTATACAGAACGAGAGAATTAATTGCGGATAATATCCAATATTGGGTCAAAAACTGCATAAAGGAGAAAACGCCGTCGTTCAACATTTTTGTGCATTTGAACAATTTACTTATTCGTTTTGCTCAAATGTCTATGTAATTTCATGTTGCAGTTGAACAAAAAAGATGGTATAACTGGCTCATCGGCAAATCTGGAAGGACTTGCCACGACGGGGTCTAAGCCGTGGCGCTCTCTCCAGCGAAGCTGCAGTTTGTAGTTGTGCCATCCAAATAGGCGGCGCCGGAAGCGCTGCCGGAGAAAGGAGACTGTCATGGCGAAGATAGTCAATTCTTGGAACGACTGGGATCC
>NZ_WWRX01000014.1:0-59726 GCF_009875575.1 Eggerthella sp. BIOML-A4
TGTCCCGGCAGGCGCGAGCGGCGGCCGGCAGGGCGCGGGGAGCCGTGCGGCCCAGGCGCGCCCCGTGGCCGACGCGGCCGCCGAGGCCAAGCATGTTCGCATGCGCCTCATCGTGTCGGCCGTGTTCACGATCCCCTTGTTCTACCTGTCGATGGGACACATGTTCGGCTGGCCGCTGCCCGGGTTCTTCCTGGGGGACGAGAACGTGCTCACGTTCGCGCTCACGCAGTTCCTGCTGCTCTTGCCCGTCGTGTTCGTCAACTTCAAATTCTTCCGCGTGGGCTTCAAGACGCTCGTCCACGGCGCGCCGAACATGGACTCGCTCATCGCGTTGGGCTCGACGGCGGCCTCGGCGTACGGCATATACGCCATCTACAAGATCGGCATCGCGCTGGGCGCGGGCGACCTGCACGCCTCGCATATGGCGGCCATGGACCTGTACTTCGAGTCGGCGGCCATGATCCTCACGCTCATCACGCTGGGCAAGTACTTCGAGGCGCGCGCGAAGGGCAAGACCACCGGCGCCATCGCCAAGCTCGTGGACCTCGCGCCGAAGGAGGCCGTGCGCCTTGCGGACGGCGTCGAGGAGCGCGTGCCCGTGGAGGCCGTGCGCGTCGGCGACGTGCTGGCGGTGCGCGCGGGCGAGGGCGTGCCCGTGGACGGCACGCTGCTGGAAGGCTCGGGCACGCTGGACGAGTCGGTGATCACCGGCGAGAGCGTGCCGGTGGACAAGCGCCCGGGCGACCGCGTGACCGGCGCCACCCTGAACAGCACCGGATGGTTCACTATGCGCGCCGACCGCGTGGGCGACGACACTGCGCTGGCCGGCATCATCCGGCTCGTGGACGAGGCCACCTCCACGAAGGCTCCCATCGAGAAGATCGCCGACAAGATATCGGGCGTGTTCGTGCCCGTGGTAATCGTCATCGCCGTGGTCACGTTCGCCGTGTGGATGCTCGGTGGCGCGACGCTGGAGGTCGCGCTGTCGCACGCCATCAGCGTGCTGGTCATCTCGTGCCCGTGCGCGCTCGGCCTGGCCACGCCCACGGCCATCATGGTGGGCACGGGGCGCGGGGCGACCAACGGCATCCTCGTCAAGTCGGCCGAGGCGCTGGAAACCGCCCACGACGTGCGCACCGTGGTGCTGGACAAGACCGGCACGGTGACCGAGGGCGCGCCGAGCGTCACCGACGTGCTGGCCGCGCCGGGCGTGGGCAAGGAGCGGCTGCTGGAGCTGGCGGTGTCTGTCGAAGGCCGCTCCGAGCACCCGCTCGCGCGTGCCGTGTGCGCCTACGCCCGCGAGCGAAAGGTGTACCCGCTTCTGGTGGAGGACTTCAGGCAGATTCCCGGCGAAGGCGTCGCCGCGCTCGTGGACGACCACCCCTCGCTCGCCGGCAACCTGCGTATGATGGAGGCCCGCGGCATCGAGACGGGCACGTTCGCCGAGGCCGCCGGGCGGCTGGCCGACGAGGGCAAGACGCCCTTGTTCTTCGCCCAGGACGGCGAGCTTCTGGGCATCGTCGCCGTGGCCGACACGGTGAAGCCCTCGAGCGCCGCCGCCTTGGTCGTGCTGAAGGGCATGGGCATCCGCACGGTGATGCTGACCGGCGACAACGAGCGCACGGCCGCCGCCATCCAGCGCGAGGTGGGCGCCGACGAGGTCATCGCCGGCGTGCTGCCGGACGGCAAGGAGCGCGAGATCCGCCGCTTGGCTGAGCAAGGACGCGTGGCCATGGTGGGCGACGGCATCAACGACGCCCCCGCGCTCGCGCGCGCCGACGTCGGCATCGCCATCGGAGCCGGCACCGACGTGGCCATCGAGAGCGCCGACATCGTGCTCATGCGAAACGACCTTTTAGACGTGCCCGCCTCCATCCAGCTTTCGCGCGCGACGCTGCGCAACATCAAGCAGAACCTGTTCTGGGCGCTCGTGTACAACGCCGTGTGCATTCCCGTGGCCGCCGGCGCGCTGTCGTTCATGGGCCTGAACCTCAACCCCATGATCGCTGCGGCCGCCATGAGCCTGAGCTCGGTGTGCGTGGTAACGAACGCCCTGCGTCTGCGCGGCTGGAAGCCCGACCTCCCTGCGGCACCGTCGGACGCCCCCGCGTCCGCGCCCATCGACAGCACCGAGTCCGACAACCCCAACGAAAAGGAGAGTACCATGGAGAAGACCCTGAACGTCGAAGGCATGATGTGCCAGCACTGCGTCGCCCACGTGAAGAGGGCGCTGGAAAGCGTGGAAGGCGTGGAAGAGGCCGTCGTCGATCTCGATGCCGGCACCGCCACCGCGAAGCTTGCGCACGACGTGCCGGAAGACGTGCTGGCCGCCGCGATCGTAGAGGCGGGCTACGAGGTGAAGTAGGCCCCGACTGTCATCCTGAGCGCAGGCGGTGTGTGTCAAGGCGAGCTGCGCCCTAGCACCCCACGACGATCTCGCGCAGGGCCGCCACCAGCTTCTCGTTGTCCTCGCGCGTGCGCACGGCAACGCAGAAGTAGCGGCTGTCTTCGAGCGCGGGCGTTCCTTCCAGCTTGCGCACGAGGAACCCGGCCAATTGCAGGCGCTGAGCCAGCTCGTCGGTGTTCGCCACCCCTAGCGCCAGGTCGGGGCCGGCGTCGAACGTGCACATGACGTAGTTCGCCTCGGCGGGGAAGATGTCGATGCCGGGGATGAGGTTGAGCATGCACTGCAGCCAGGGGATCTCGGAGTCCAAGAACTCGCGCGTGCGCTCGAGGTGCTCGGTCTCCGTGAGCGCCAGCTCGCCGATCACCTCGGCGAACATCGGCACGCACGAGCTGTCATAGAAGCGCGTGATTTGCGCGATGGTGTCGGGATGCGCGATGCAGTAGCTGATGGGGATGCCCGGCATGGCGAACGGCTCGCACAGCGAGCGCACCACCACGAGGTTGCGGTGCTCGTTCACGAGGGCCACCATGCTCTCGCCGCCCAGCGTGAGCTCGATGGACCGCTCGTCCACCACCACCCAGGTGCAGGCGTCGAGGTAGGCAAGCAGCGTCGGCTTCGGCAGCAGGCGGCTGGTGGGGTAGCCCGGGTTCGCCAGCACGGCGGCGTCGAACACGATGCCGTGGCGCTCGGCCGCGGCCGGATCGGGCACGGTGAAGCCGGCGGGGCTGGCGATCTCAACCACGCGATGCCCGGCATTTCCTGCGGCCAGCGCGTACTCCACAGGGCCGGGAACGGCCACACCCACGGTGCAGGGCTGGTAGGTCTGGGCTACGGCGCGCACCATGTCGCCCACGGTGGAGCCCACGAGAAACGATTCCACGGACAATCCGAACTTGCGGGCCAGCACGCTGCGCAGGGCGTGAGCCTCGCGGTCGGGCGGGTAGTTCAGCTCGCCGGCGGCGAGCGCGGTCTCCATAGCGCGGATGAAAGAAGGGGGCGTGCCCAAGGGGTTCGCCGTGCCCGAGAAGTCGATCCAGTTCATCTCCGAGCGCATCTCGTAGGGAGGAGACAGCAGCTGCTCGGGCAGCGCGGTCACGCAGGCTCGTACGCTGGGAAGCGCGTCGGTGTCTCGCTGCGTCATCGTCATGTCTCTCCCTCCCCGCATGTTACCTCGTGGCTCGAGGCAAGGAATGAATATCCTAGCACAAGTTCATTACGCCCGGACAGGGCATGGTAGACTTATTCGCGCAATGCGATCCTATTCACCACAGACCGATCCCGAACGGCCCGCCAGCGGCGGCGGCTACGCCATGCCGCTCGAGCCGTGGGAGGGCCCGGCCATCCTGCTCGTGGACCTCGACGCGTTCTTCGCCTCGGTCGAGCAGCTGGACCATCCCGCCTGGCGCGGCAAGCCCGTCATCGTGGGCGGCGACGCCGACAAGCACGGCGTGGTGTCCACGGCGTCCTACGAGGCGCGCCCGTACGGCGTGCGAAGCGCCATGCCCTCTTCCACGGCGAAGCGCCTGTGCCCTCACGCCATCTGGACGCACGGCCGCTTCGACCGCTACCGCGAGATGTCGAACGCCATCATGGACATACTGCGCGCCGAAACGCCGCACGTGCAGCAGGTCAGCATCGACGAGGCGTTCATGGACGTGTCTCCCACGTCGGTGAACCGAGAGCATCCCGTGCGCGTCGCGCAGCGTATCCAGCAGCGCGTCGAGGAGCTGGGCGTCACGTGCTCCATCGGGGTGGGCACGTCGAAGACCGTCGCGAAGATAGCCTCGGACATGGACAAGCCGCGCGGGCTGACCGTGGTGTACCCCGGAGGCGAGCGGGATTTCCTCGCGCCCCTGCCCGTGCGCACGATGAGCGGCATCGGAGCCGCAGCCGAGGAGAAGCTGCACTCCCGCGGCATACGCACCCTCGGCCAGCTGGCCGATGCGGACGAAGGAATGCTGCTGCGCGCGTTCGGTAAGAACGGCCGCGTCATGCACGTGCGGGCGAACGGGGGCGACGACGCGCCCGTGGAGCAGGACGACACGGTGAAATCGGTTTCGAACGAGATGACGTTCGCGGTGGACCTCACCACGCGCGAAGACGTCGAGGGCGCCATCGCCACCATCGCCGCGAAGGTGGGGCGCCGCCTGCGACGCAAGGGGCTGCGCGGCCGCACCCTGGGCCTGCGCATGCGCTACGACGACCGCAGCGTGCGCTCGGTGCAGCGTCAGCTGCCGGCGCCCAGCGACGACGAGCTTTCCTACACGCCGCTTCTGTACCGCATGGCCGACGAGCTGTGGCGCCCCGGCATGCCCGTGCGCCTCATCGGCGTGGCGATGACCGGGTTCGGCGGAGGCGAAAGCGTGCAGGGCAGCCTGTTCAACATCGCCGAGGCTGCTCCCAGCGACGACGATGTGGACCCCGTCATCAAAGACGAGGCGAAGCGGCGCGGACTCATAGAGGCAACCGACCTCGTCAAGGACAAGTTCGGCGAATCCGCGGTCCGCTTCGGCCGCGAGCTGCGAGGCGAGGGCAACACCACCGGCTCCGCCAGCAAGAACCCGGCCGACTACAAGTAGACGTTCTCAAAGCGAAGCCGGACGCAAGCGATATGCAGCCGCGAACCCTTCGAGAGAGCCAGCCTGAGGAGGTCGGGGCAGACATGCCGCGCGCAGTTCCGCACGAGCCGAAGCGTCCTGTGGACGCTTCGAGCGAGCTCAGGACTGTTTGAGCACGGCATGTCTGCCCCGACCTCCAACAGGTTGAAAAAACGACAATAGACGCCAGGCTATCGCTTGTCGGCCAGGAAGAACAGCGCCATGGTGCCAGGTCCCGAATGGGCGCCGATGACGGGGTCGACGTAGTTGATGACGACCTCCTTCACGCCGAAGCGCTCCTTAACCTCTTGGGCCACGTACTCGGCGTCCTCGAGGCAGTCGCCGTGCGTGATGAACACCATCTGCTGGTCGATGGGGGCGATGGCCGTCTTCTCCATGTGGTCCACCAGGGCGTGCAACGACTTCTTGCGTCCGCGCACCTTCTCCAGGGGGATGAGGCGCCCCTCGTCGTCCACGTGCATGACCGGCTTGATGTTGAGCATGGTGCCCGCCCACGCCGCGGTCTTCGACACGCGCCCGCCGCGGAACAGGAACATGAGGTCGTCCACGGTGAACCAGTGCGCCAGGTTCAACTTGTGCTGCTCTACCCAGTCGCGCACCTCGTCGATGGAGGCGCCGCCTCGGGCGCGCTGCACGGCGTGCCACACGAGCAGGCCTTCGCCGCCCGAGGCGGCCAGCGTGTCCACGGAGCGCAGCTTCCGCTCGGGGAACTCCGCGGCCAGCTGCTTCACCAGGAGCTCGACGGCCTCGTAGGTACCCGACAGCCCGCTGGAGAAGCCCAGGTACAGCACGTCGCGTCCCTGTTCCAGCAGCCCGCGCATGAGCGCCTCGGAGTCGGCCAGGTTCGGCAGCGACGTGGTGATCACCTTGCCGTCGCGCATCATCGTGTAGAACTGCTTGAGGTCGGTGTGCTGCCCCTTGAGATAGCTTTGATACTGCTCGCCGTCCACCATGAAGGTGAGGGGCAGGATATGCAGACCGAATTCGTCGATCATGTCCTCGACGAGGTTGCAGCTGGAATCGGTGACGATCTCGAAGTTCATCGGCATACGACGCGTCCTTCCTTGAAACTGCAGCGGTCGGAAAAACCCGAGCTTCCCGCTGTGAATATGCGATCGTTAAAAGTATACCGTTTAGCGTCGCGCTCCTGTGTCGCAATTTTGAAAAGTGCGGGCAGGCTCGCCGGAAACGGCGTTCGTTCCACTATACTATAGCGGTTTATGGCGACAGAAGCGCACATGCTTTGAGGAAAGGTACGGCACCCGTGGCGAACACGTACAAAGAAACGATGAACCTGCCGAAGACCGACTTCGCGATGCGGGCGAACCTGCCCGAGAGCGAGCCGAAGCGTCTGGCCAAGTGGGAAGAAGAGCATATCTACGAGCAGGTTCTCGAGAAGAACAAGGACGGCAAGCCCTTCATCCTGCACGACGGCCCTCCGTACGCCAACGGCCCCATCCATATCGGCCATGCCTTCAACAAGATCCTCAAGGACTTCGTGAACAAGTCCCATGCGCAGCGCGGGTTCTTCACGCCCTACGTGCCCGGCTGGGATTGCCACGGCCAGCCCATCGAGCATATGGTGGAGAAGACCCTCGGCCCCGACAAAATGGCCAAGATCGACCAGCCCACGCTGCGCCGCCTCTGCCGCGAATGGGCTGAGAAATACGTCGACGTGCAGCGCGAGGGCTTCAAGCGCCTCGGCGTGAACGCCGATTGGGAGCATCCGTACCTCACGTTCACGCCGAACTACGAGGCGGGCAACGTCGAGGTGTTCAAGCGGATGTACCTCGACGGCTCGGTGTACCGCGGCCGCAAACCCATCCACTGGTGCAAGCGCTGCCACACGGCGCTTGCCGAGGCCGAGATCGAGTACTCCGACGAGACGTCGCCGTCCATCTTCGTGAAGTTCAAGATGGATATCATGCCCGGCATGTTCGAGACTGCAGGCGCTGCGGGCGACGCCTACGTGCTCATCTGGACCACCACGCCCTGGACGCTTCCGGCGAACACGGCCGTGTCGCTGGCGCCCGACGCCGACTACGTGATGGTCCAGGCGGACGGCTCCAACATGATCATGGCGCGCGAGCTGGTGGAACAGGTGGCCGAGATCGCGGGCTGGGAATCCTACGACCTCGTGCGCGGCGAGGACGGCGAGCCCGTCGCGCTCAAGGGCCGCGAATTCACCGGCCTCACCTACACGTGCCCCGTCCGCCAGGACCTCAAGGGCACCATCATCTACGGCGACCACGTCACGCTGGACTCCGGCACGGGCGCGGTGCACACGGCTCCCGGCCATGGTCAGGACGACTACCTCGTGGCGCTGGAGTTCGACGTGCCGCTGCTCATGCCGGTGGACGACAACGGCGTTCTCACCGACGAGGCGGGCCCTTTCGCGGGCCTCGACGTTGACGAGGCGAACCCGGTCATCATCGAATGGCTGCGCGAACGCGGCACGCTGGTGGCCCAAAAGGAGATCCTGCACAGCTACCCGCACTGCTGGCGCTGCCACGAGCCGGTCATCTTCCGCGCCACCGACCAGTGGTTCGTGTCCATGGACAAGAACAGCCTGCGCGAGAACGCGCTCAAGGCCATCGAGAACGACGTCGAGTGGATTCCCGCGTGGGCTTCGAACCGTATCGGATCCATGGTGGCCGACCGTCCCGACTGGTGCATCTCGCGCCAGCGTTCGTGGGGCGTGCCCATCCCCGTGTTCAAATGCGCGAAGTGCGGCTCCACCGTGGCGAACGAGCAGACGTTCGACGCGGTGATCGACCTGTTCTACCGCGAGGGCGCCGACGCGTGGTTCACGCGCGAGCCGTCCGAGTACCTGCCGCGCGGCGTGAAATGCGAGACGTGCGGCTGCACCGAGCTGACCCCCGAGAAGGACATCCTCGACGTGTGGTGGGAGAGCGGCGTGTCGCACACCAGCGTGTTGAAGCATCGCGAGGCCGAGGGCCTGCGCTTCCCGGCCGACATGTACCTGGAAGGCTCCGACCAGCACCGCGGCTGGTTCCAGTCGTCGCTGCTCACTAGCATGGGCGCGTACGGCGTGCCGCCGTACAAGGCCGTCATGCACTGCGGCTTCACCGTGGACGGCGAAGGCCGCAAGATGTCGAAATCGCTGGGCAACGGCGTGGATCCGGCCGAGGTCATGGCGAAGAGCGGCGCCGACGTGCTGCGCCTGTGGGTGGCCAGCGTCGATTACTCGCAGGACGTGAGCATCTCCGACGAGATCCTCCAGCGCACCTCCGAGGCGTACCGCCGCATCCGCAACACGTTCCGCTTCCTGCTGGGCAGCCTGGATGACTTCGACGATCAGAAGGACGCCGTGTCCGATTGGAACGCGCTCGAGCCCCTCGACCAGTGGGCCATGGTGCGCACGAAGCACCTGCTGGACGACGTGAGCGCCGCCTACGACGCGTACAAGTTCCACTACGTGTACCGCGCCGTGTATGACTACATTGTGAACGACCTGTCGGCCGTGTACATGGACGCGACGAAGGACCGCCTGTACTCCGAGGCGCCTGACTCGCCGCGCCGCCGCGCCGTGCAGACGGTGCTGATGAACATCCTCGAGGTGCTCGTGCGCGTGCTGGCGCCGGTGCTCTCGTTCACCACCGACGAGGTGTGGGAGCACTACCCCCAGGCCATGCGCGAGCGCGCAGGCCGCCCGACGAACGTGCAGCTGGCCGGTTGGCCCAAGGCGTCCGACTTCGCGCCCGCCATCCCCGCGGACGGGGAGCGCGTGTCCGAGGACTTCGGCGTGATCATGGGCGTGCGCGAAGTCGTGACCAAGGCGCTCGAGGACGCGCGCGGTCAGAAGGTCGTGAACAAGAGCCAGGAGGCGGCCGTCGTCGTGACCGCGCCCCGCGCCGTGCTCGACGCGGTGGAGCGCTATGACGCGGCGGTGTTCGAGGAGCTGTTCATCGTGGCGTCCGTGTCGTTCGCCGAAGGCGAGGAGCTGGCGGCGACGGTTTCGAAGACCGAGGCCGAGAAATGCCCGCGCTGCTGGAACCACCGTGCGCTCGGCGGCAACGCGAACCACGGATCCGTCTGCGAGCGCTGCGGCGATGCGCTCGACGCCATCGGCTTCGCGGAAGGGGAATAGGTTCTTGGATACGGAATCGCCCGACAAGCAGCCCTCCTCGCGTCGTCCCGAACGACCGGAGCGGGTCGATGGAATCGATGCGGCCTCGTCCGAAAGCGTTCCGACCCTTTCGGACGAGCGAGGCGATTCGAAGGAAGCCGCCTTTTCGGAGGAAGAAGCCCGGCAATTGAAGGCCGATCGCTCGCGTCACACGCTTGTGTTCGGCATCGTCGTGCTTGCATGGCTCGCTCTCGACACCCTCACGAAGAACTACTTCAACGGCTCGTATTCCATGGGGGAGGTGATCACGGGGCCGTTGCTCGGCCTCGTGCGGTTCCACCTCGTTCACAACACGGGTGCGGCTTGGGGCATGTTCGGCGACTCCACGTTCCTTCTGGGCGTTATGTCGCTGATCGTATGCGTGCTGCTCACGGTGTATCTGTTCTTCCTGGCGTATCGTCCCAACATCGTGCAGGTGGTGGGCGCGGCGCTCGTGGTGGCGGGCGGCCTCGGCAACGCGTTCGATCGCTTCGCGTTAGGCTACGTCGTGGACTTCATCGAGCCGGTGTTCATCGACTTCCCCGTGTTCAACGTGGCTGATATTGGCGTGACATGCGGATTCGTGCTATTCCTTGTCGGCGTTATCGTCAGCTGGCGCCACGAGGATCGCCTATCCGCAGAGCTTGCCGCGTCCGACGGCGAAGGCGAAGGAACCGACGCGCGATGAGCCGCATGTTGAGCTACGTCGCAGCACCCGACGACGCGGGTCAGCGCCTCGATGCGCTTTTGGCCGCGCGCGGTCTGTATCCCAGCCGTAGCGCGGCTGCGCGCGCGGTGGACGACGGCCTCGTGTTCGTGAACGGCGCGGAGGTTGCGAAGAAGCATCCCGTGGCGCCGGGCGACACGATCGTGTACCAGGTTGAGGAGCCGGTAGAGCCCGGCCCTTTGCGCGGCCAACCCATCGATCTGGACATACGCTTCGAGGACGAAGACCTCATCGTGCTGTCGAAGCAGGTGGGGCTCGTGTGCCATCCGTCGGTCGACCATGACGACGGCACGCTGGTGAACGCCCTCATCTACCACTGCGGCGCCGAGAACCTGTGCAACGTGCAGGGCGAGGACGACCGTCTGGGCATCGTGCACCGCCTCGACCGCGACACGAGCGGCCTCATGCTGGCGGCGAAGAACGACGAGACGGGCTATGCCCTCATGTCGGACATCCGCGATCGCGCGGTCGACCGACGTTACCTGGCGCTCGTGCACGGCGTGATCGCCCACGACACCGGTATGATCGACGCTCCCATCGCGCGCGCCGAGAAGGAGCGCACGCGCATGGCCGTCCGCGACACGCCGTCGGCTCGCGAGGCCATCACGACGTTTCGGGTGCTCGAGCGCTTCGAGCACGGGGCGCGCGACGACGGCTACACGCTCATCGACTGCAAGCTGTTCACAGGGCGCACCCATCAGATACGCGTGCATCTGGAGTACGCGAAGCACCCTCTTGTGGGCGACCCGGCGTACACGTCGGGCGCGCCGAGCGCGCCTGCGGCCGACCTCGGCCTCGACCGCCAGTTCCTGCACTCGTTCCAGCTGTCGTTCCAGCATCCCGTCACGGGGGAGGGCCTGCGCTTCGCGGACAACCTGCCCGTCGACCTGCAGGAAGCGCTCGACGACCTCGCCTCCCGCAGCACGGGCCGCACGACGGCGGGGGAGGAAGTGCGAGCGTTGCTGGAAGACGCCCCGAGGCCGCGGCTGTAGCCTATCCCTTCCCGTACACGCTCATGTTCTGCATGCGGGATTGCAAGTAGCTGTCGGGGAAGTGCTCGTCGAAGAACCGCTGTTCCCACGTGGTGGCGGGCACGCCCGCGGCGCGCTGCCCCTCGCGGTCGAGCGCGAGCAGGGTGACGGCGATGTTCAGCGCCATGAACAGGCTGAGCGCCGCGGTGACCAGGCGTGCGAGCATGCTCCTGGCATCCACGTGCGAGAACACCCGCTTGATGAACGGCAGGATCGTGCGCACCCACACGAGGCCCAGAAGCCCCCACATCACGCCGAACGCGAAGTTCGTGCGGCCGTTGATGCTGCCGAACGTGCCGGTATAGTCCCAGGCGATGGCGCCCCACAGCACCTCCATGAGCCAGCTCGTCGCGTACTCCATCACCGAGCCCAGCAGCATGGCTATGAGGAAGATGATGAGGTTGTGCGAGTGGTAGAAGCGGTTGAGCGACACCGTGAGCACCACCGCACCCACGCCGTATATGGGCGAGAACGGGCCCCACACGAGGCCGGCGCGGCTTTCGTAGCCGCCGTACACGATGGCGTGGAACACCGTCTCCACTACGAGGCCGAACACGCTGCCTGCGACGAACAGCCAGAACAGCGTGAAGTAGTCGATCTTGAGGTATCCCTGGTTCGGACGGACCTGCTCGCGCGCCTCTTTGCCGATCTCGCGGAGGATGCCCGGATGCGGTTCGGGGCTTTCGCAGGGGGAGGAGCCGGCTTCGGGTTCCCGATCGGACGTTTCGGCCTGTCGCGGCGTCGATTCCACAGCCGATTTTTTCGGTTCTTTCTCCATTCACCTGCCCTGTCGATAGTCAATGGGCTAAACTATAACAGATTTTCCAGGGCGGAATTCAACCGTTTCGTCATGTCTACTCCGCGGGAAGGTGATGAACATCGTGCCAGAGGGGAAGCGCTCGGGGGTGCTCCTAGTGAACACCGGCACGCCTGCCGTGCCCAAGCCCCGCGCCGTGCGGAAATATCTCGCCAAGTTCTTGATGGACAAGCGTATCGCGCCGATGAACCGGGCAGGATGGTGGTTCGTCCTTCATCTGTTCATCCTCCCGAAGCGGGGACGCGCGTCTGCCGAGAAATACCAGAAGATCTGGACCGACGAAGGATCGCCGTTCACCATCGCCCATCAGAAGCTGGAGGCCGGCCTGGGGGCCGCGTTCGAGGACGAGGGGCTGGACGTTGCGGTGCGCTGCGCCATGAGCTACAGCGACCCGTCGGTGCTCGATTGCGTGCGCGAGCTCAAGGGCGCGGGCTGCACGCGTCTCATCGTGCTTCCGCTGTACCCGCAAAGCGCCTACTCGACCACCGGCTCGGTGTCCGACAGCGTGGAGCGCGCGCTCAAGAAGGCGCGTTGGGACGTGCCGTGCGACTTCGTCGACAACTACCACGACGACCCCACCTACATCCGCGCCATCGCTGCGTCCATCGAGCATGCCGGTTTCAAGGTGGACTCTGACGATAAAGTGCTGTTCTCGTACCATTCCATCCCGCTCGTGGACATCGAGGCGGGGGACACCTACGAGCTGCAGACGGGCGCCACCAGCTTGCAGGTGGCCAGCGAGCTGGGCATCGACCGCAACCGCTGGACCATCGGCTACCAGTGCCGTTTCGACAAGGGCCGCGAATGGCTCTCCCCGTACACGCGCGACGTGCTGACGCGCTGGGCGGAAACCGGGGTGGGACGCGTGTTCTTCATCTGCCCGAACTTCGCCGTCGATTGTTTGGAGACGCTCTACGACATCGACCACGAGCTCAAGCCGTTTTATTTCGACCAGATCAAGCAGGCGGGTCGCACGCCCGGTGAGGAAAGCTTCACGTACGTGCCCTGCCTCGACCGCAGCCGCGCGCACCTTCGAGTGCTTTCCGACGTGCTGCGCCCGCATATAGAGGAGGGCTCTCATGACTAATGTGAACGAAGGCGCGGCAAACCCCGCGCAGAAGACCGTGCTTTTGGGCGTGACGGGGTGCATCGCCGCCTACAAATCGTGCGAGATCGTGCGGGGCCTGCAGAAAGCGGGCGTGCGCGTGAAGGTGGTCATGACCGAGCATGCCACCGAGTTCGTGGGACCCACGACGTTCCGTGCGCTTACGCACGAGACGGTGGCCGTGGGCCTGTTCGACGACCCGTCCGACCCCATCCACCACGTGTCGCTCGCGCAGGAGGCCGACGTGTTCCTCATCGCGCCGTGCACCGCGAACGTCATCGCGAAGATCGCGAACGGCATCGCCGACGATCTCTTGACCACCACGGCGCTGGCCACCACCGCGCCGCTCGTCATCGCGCCGGCCATGAACGTGAACATGTACGAGAACGGCGCCACGCGCTACAACATAGGCAAGCTGCATATCCGCGGCGCGCGCTTCATCGACGCAGGCGACGGCTACCTGGCGTGCGGCGACATCGGCAAGGGCCGGTTGGCCGAGGTGGACGACATCGTGTCGGCAACGCTGGACGAGCTGGGCGTGAAGCGCGACCTGGCCGGGCGCAGTGTCATGATCACCGCGGGCCCCACGGTTGAGCCCATCGACCCGGTTCGCTACATCTCGAACCACTCCTCCGGCAAGACCGGCTACGCCCTCGCGCGCGCGGCGGCCCTGCGCGGCGCCGACGTGACGCTAATCTCGGGCCCCGTGTCGCTGGCGGCGCCGCAGGGCGTGCACATGGTGCACGTGAAGACGGCGCGCGACATGTTCGCGGCGGCCGAGGACGCTTTCGAAGACGCCGACATCGCCATCTTCGCGGCAGCGGTGGCGGACATGCGTCCGCGCGAGGCGGCCGGGCATAAGCTGAAGAAGGGCATCGCCGACGCCGAGCTGGGCACCATCGACCTCGTCGAGAACCCGGACATCCTGGCCACGCTGGGCGAGCGCAAGGAGCAGCAGGTGGTGGTGGGCTTCGCCGCCGAGACGAACGACGTGGTGGCGAACGCCGAGAAGAAGCTCGTATCCAAGCACGCCGATCTGGTGGTCGCTAACGAAGTGGGAGGCGGTCGCGCGTTCGGTGCCGACGACAACGTGGTATGGTTCGTGGACGATCAGGACGTCGAGGAGCTTCCCCGCATGTCCAAGACCCGTCTCGCCGACGAGATTCTCAACAAGGCCATGCGGTTCCTGGCGTAGCGAAGTGCGATGGACGGGGCTGAACGCCTTCGGCTTTCCCCGGGCTTGAAGAAGATATAAATTTCTTCTTGCAAAGCCGGCAGGTTACCGTTAAGATAGTCAACGCTGTTTGGGAAGCTCGCAAGAGCAACCGGGCGAGCACAACGGGTTGTGGCGCAGTTTGGTAGCGCACTTGACTGGGGGTCAAGGGGTCGCAGGTTCAAATCCTGTCAACCCGACCAGCAACTTAGAGCAGGTCATAGGAGAAACCGGTGGCCTGCTTTTTTATGCTCAGCGGCGTGAACGCATCCCATCGGAAGCGTTGACGCTTCCGATGGGATGCGTGGCGACTTGTGGTCATCGTGTGACGAACGCTGAGAAGGCCGGATAGCAATCGGTGAACGGTAGGCGCGATAATCCTGCATGAAACGCACCTTACGATTCTGTTTTCTGCATGGTGCGCGCAGGGGGTTCCAAAATTGGCGGCGAGCGGTCTGATGCGTGCGTTACCGTTGGTTGGAAATCTTCGCGTAAACGTTTTGTGCATCTGCACAAAACGTTATACTACAGCCCTCCGAATACGGAGCGCTCCTTAAGGAGCGTACAGCGAAGCCCCCAAAAGGAGGATACGATCAATGGCTGATAACGTAGTATTGGCTCGTAACACGGACGAGGCCCCTCAGAACGACCGTTTTGCGCAGACCGTGGCGTTCTCGCACTACAACAACATCTCGGCTCAGCTCCCCATCGACCCGGAGACCGGCGCCATCGTCGAGGGCGGCATCTTCGAGCAGGCCGAGCAGTGCTTCGAGAACCTCGAGGCCATCGTCGAGAGCATCGACCACTCGCTGAACGACGTCACGAGGATCACCGTCTTCGTGCGCGACATCCGCGACATGGACGTGGTCGACGAGGTGTACCGCGCCTTCTTCACCACGTATCTTCCTGCCCGCACGGTTATGGCTGTTGCGGCGCTGCCCATGGACGCGCTCGTGCAGGTGGAGGCGCTCATCACCAACGGTGAGGGCACCATCCCGAACGAGCCCCAGGCCGGCGACCTCGTCAAGTACGTGAACAACACGCACAACGCTCCTTACGACGCCCTGTCCACGCAGACCGTGGCGTTCTCGCACTACAACAACATCTCGGCTCAGCTCCCCATCGACCCCGTGTCGAACCAGATCGTGGTCGGCGGCGTCGCCGAGCAGACCGCTCAGTGCCTCAAGAACATCAAGGCTGTCCTCACGAGCATCGATGTCCCGTTCGATGACATCGTGAAGGTCACCGTCTTCCTGAAGAACCTCTCCGACATCGATGCCGTGAACGAAGTGTACACGCGCTTCTTCCCCGATTCGGGCATCGCCCGCGCCGTGGCCTACATGCCGGCCCGCACCGTGGTCGAGGTCGCCGAGCTGCCGATGCACGCGCTCGTGCAGATCGAGGCCGTCGTGTCGCACGGCGACGGCACCCCGCCGCAGGAAGTGGAGGCCCGTCACGGCCTGATCATCGAGGCCAACGACACGGACGCTGCTCCGGTGAGCCCGCTGTCCTCGCAGAGCGTCGCGTTCTCGCACTACAACAACATCTCGGCGCAGCTGGGCGTCGACGCCGCGTCGGGCAAGCTCGTCGCTGGCGGCGTTGCCGAGCAGGCCGAGCAGGCATGCAAGAACATCAAGGCCATCATCGAGAACGTCGGCCACGTGATGGAAGACGCCGTCAAGGTGAACGTCTACCTGAAGAACATCGACGACCTCGCTGCCGTCGAGGACGTGTGCGCCCGCTACTTCACCGGCACCCCTGCGTTCCGCGCCGTCGGCACCGCTGCGCTGCCCATGGACGCGCTCGTGCAGATCGATGCCATCTTCGGCAACGCCGAGGGCACCCCGCCGATCAAGTAGCTCGTCTGAGCATCGGATGAACGAAAAGGCTGGAGATCGATCTCCAGCCTTTTATACGTCGAGAATGCATGCTTCCGTGGCGCGGCCCTCGTGGCCGCGATCTTGCCCTTGCCTGGAAGCCATCATCGCTCCGAAAACACGCCTCGTGCGCTGAGGCGTGTTTTCGGAGCGATGATGATGTCCGTCGGCGTGACGCCGCTCACGGGGCGGCATCCAACCGACTACAGGCTGCATACGGCTTTCTGGTCAGGCTGTTCTAAGCGCAACGCTCGTCTATCCTCGTCAGCATCACCTATGAGCTTCGAGGAAAGGAACTGCTATGAGCATCATCGTATGGATCATCATCGGCGGCTTGGCCGGTTGGATCGCGAACATGATCATGAAGACGGACGGCAGCCTCGTCAAGAACATCGTGACGGGCATCGTCGGTGCGCTGATCGGCGGTTTCGTCATGAGCTTCTTCGGCGCCGCGGGATTCACCGGGTTCAACCTCTGGTCGTTCTTGGTGGCGTTGATAGGCTCGATCATTCTCATCGCCGTCATCAACCTGCTGACCGGCAAGCGCGCCTAGCGACGTTGTGCGTACGAGCCGAAAGTGGGGCGGCAGTCCTCTTTCGGGACGAAGCGGCCGGGATAGAACGTTCCCGGCCGCTTCGCGTTTTTCACGGCATCGGGATTTCCACGCCTCCGACCGTGACGGACTTCACCTGGGTGAGGTCGAGGATCTTGTCGAACATAAGGTCCGCGCGGCGTTTGGTGGCTCCTCCATCGTTCATGGCGCCGACAGACGGTACGTCGATAGACGAGCCGTTTCGCAGATCCACCGTTATGGGAACGTCGATGCCTGCGGAGCCTCTGCGCTTTCCCGTTTCTTCATCTTTCGTCATGAGTGGCTCGTCTGCTGTGTATTCGACTACGATGGCGATGGGGGAGAGGACTACGGAGTCGATTGCGACGTCGATGCCGTCGAGCTTCGTCCGTTGCCCGGCGCTCAGTTCAATCGATGCGTCCTCGTAGTTGAGCGGAAAGCTCATGTTCCAAGATCCTTCGATGACCGTCTGGAGGGACGGGAGAGTGGTTTTGCCGCCTGCCGTCATTTCTCCCGTCGCCAAATCTCCTAGTTCGACGTGCATGATCTTGCCTATGAACGAGTCGCCTCCTATGAACGAAGTCATCTTCACGATGCATTGCACGGAGTTGTCGGAAGGATCGGCGTCGTAGAAGCAGTATTCCGGGCCTACTTTGGTGTCTCCCACTCTGAACAGCTGTGCACCAGTGAAGACCGTCGTAAACGACTTGTCCAAAATCGTATCGACGCCCTCGATCGGCATGCCGTCGGTTCGGGCGATACTGAACACCGCAACGCAGTGTTCGTTGTCGCCGATCACCGCATCTGCTGTGATCGCAACACCGTTCGAAACGGCACTTGCGCCGATTGGGCGGCCGATCTTGTCGATCACCTCCGTCTGCGACGGTGCGCCCCCAAACAGATCCTCGGCGAAGTCTTCCAAGCTCACGAACGCTCCTGCAAGATACGCCGTGCAGCCTACTGCCAGGGCCAGCACGGCTGCGGCTGCGGCTATCACAAGGGCGCGCGAGCGCCGTGTCGGACGGGGAAGGGGCTCTGCGGCGGCGACCGCTTCGATGCGCTGCGCCATGCGTCGCTTGGCCTCGGGCGAGAACCGCAGCTCGTCGAGGGCTTCCTTGTATTCATCGATCATCGTCCGCTCCTTCCAACAGGGCGCGCAGCTTCTTGCGTCCGCGGCTCAGGCGGGCCGCCACGGCGTCCTCGGTGCCGCCCGTCATGTCCGCGATCTCGCGCGCGGTGTAGCCCTCGTAGTAGTGCAGGTACAGGGCCTCCCGAAACGGCTGCGACAGCTCCATCACCGCTTCGAGTACGGCGCTGTCGGGAACCTCGGGCGCGGCCGCCTCCGCGACGGCGTCGAGCGCCACCGACGTGCGGCGTCGCGCGCTGCGCAACACGTCCTTGCAGGCGTTCGCCGTCGCGCGCACGATCCAGGCACGCTCGTGCTCGGCGCTCTCGAAGGCGCGATCGGTCTGCAGCAGCTTGATCAGCACGTTCTGGCAGACGTCTTCGGCGTCGTGCGTGGATTTGAGATACGTGTAGCCAAGTCGCAGGATGAGGTCGGCGTACGTCTGCACGAGCCGCTGCGCCTCGGTATCGGGTTGTCGTTTGCGCATAGAGTCCGTTCCTGTCGTTCTTCGGGCAACGCCGTTTCACCTGCAATACGAACGAGCAGGGCGAATCCTGACAGCGCGGGCGAATCTTCTAGGAGAATTCCCAAAAATCCTGGATAAGCTCCTTGCGGTTAGCCCGCTCGGCCTTCTGGAGGATATGGTGCATGTGCACCTTGACGGTGCTCGGCGCAAGATGCATGGATGTGGCGATGTTCTGGTTGTCCTTGCCCAGCAGCACGAGTCGCAGCACCTCGGCCTCGCGCTTCGACAACTGTCGCGCGGCCGCGTAGGCTGCGAGATTCTGGTCGATGAACGTCTCGAGCGATGCGCCTCCCTGCGTGGGCGGTTCGGTACGTCGTAGCGACAGGCTGCGCCACGCGCTCGTGCAGGCGGCGAAGCCGCAGCACAGCACGAGCGCGTTCTCGGCGAAGTTGCGCTCGGGGAAGAAGGGCAGCCTCTGACCTGCGATCGCATGCGGGTCGATGACCAGCAGGAACACGACGTTCTCAAGCAGGACGCAGGTGACGAGCGCCCATAGCGCGCCGTACAGAGCACGATGGCGCCGCATGCGAAGCCGTAACACGTCGTCGCGCGTGCCGATGTAGCGAGCGGCGAGGTAGACGAGCATCGCGTACAGCATGGCCTCGCGCATGCTGTAGAACAGGAACATCTGGCCGTTGCCCTCGGGCGCGAGCAGAAGCACGGCGAAGCTTGCCAGCACGAACGCCGCACCCGGGATCCAGCGTACCGCCGGCCTATCCTCCTCCAGGTACTCGCACAGCACGAGCCAGAACGATATGAGCGCGCCGCCGCCGACGAGGACGGAAGCGACAGGGCTGCCGATGAAGAAGGGCGAGGCGGACGCGTCGGAGGCTCGCTGCATGAGGAAATCGTCCTGGAACACGAGCGCCACATCGAAGAAGTAGAACAGGAACCCGGCGAACGCGTAGCGGTAGGTCTTGTTGCGCGTCACCAGGTACGACGCGAGGCACGTCGCCGCCGTTAGGATGACGGCCAAAAGCACGATGAGCGTGTAGTAGAAAAGACCCAGTCCCAGATCCATGCGCTTCCTCATTCGCGGTCGCCGGCCTCGCGCCCAAGCGGGCGCACATCTCGAACAGTATAGACGATTCGCCGCAACGCGCCAGATCAAACGGCTCTACACCCGAAATACACCCGCTCCTACCACCAGATTAGGACTGCCCGCGCGCTCGTTCGCGCGACACGATGAAGACAACGTCCGGAACCTGCCGAACGAAACGACGAAGGTAGACGAAAGGGGACAAGCGCATGTCGACGGAAGCCGTACTGCCCACCAGCACCGCCTCGCCCAAGGAAGGCCCGCCTAAGAAGAAGAGGAAGCTCAGCTTCCCCACCGCCTTCACCATCCTGTTCGCGCTCACCATCGTCGCGGTGGCGGCTACATGGTTCGTGCCGGCGGGCCAGTACGCGAAGCTCGCGTACAACGCCGACGCGGGCACGCTTCAGATCACGAGCCCCCAGGGCGCGGTGAGCGAAGAGCCCGCCACGCAGGAGACGCTCGATGCTATCGGCGTGAACATCGGGATCGACCAGTTCACCTCGGGCGCGCTGTCCAAGCCCATCTCGGTTCCCAACACGTACGAGCGCCTGGAGCAGCAGCCCAAAGGCATCGCCGACATCACGGTGAGCATGGTGTCGGGCACGGTGGAGGCCGCCGACATCATGGTGTTCATCCTCGTGCTGGGCGGCCTCATCGGCGTGGTGAACGCAAGCGGCGCGTTCGAGTCGGGCCTCATGGCCCTCACGAAGAAGACGAAGGGCCATGAGTTCCTACTCGTGTTCCTCGTCAGCGCCCTCATGGTCCTCGGCGGAACCACGTGCGGTCTCGAAGAAGAGGCCGTCGCCTTCTATCCCATCCTCGTGCCTATATTCCTGGCGCTCGGCTACGATTCCATCATCTGCGTCGGCGCTATTTTCCTGGCAGGTTCCATGGGCACGACGTTCTCCACCATCAATCCGTTCTCGGTGGTCATCGCCTCGAACGCCGCGGGCGTGAACTTCACGCAGGGCATCGAATGGCGTATCGCGGGATGCGTCGTGGGCGCCATCGTGGTCATCGCGTATTTGTACTGGTACAGCCGCAAGATCAAGGCGAACCCGGCGTTCTCCTACACCTACGAGGATCGCGAGAAGTTCGCCAAACTGTACAACGTGGAGGCGGGGGAGACGAAGGAGGCGCGCGCGACCGGCTTCACGCTTAAGAAGAAGGCAATCCTCGTGCTGTTCGTGGCGGCGTTCCCCATCATGGTGTGGGGCGTCGTGAGCCAGGGCTGGTGGTTCCCACAGATGGCAGCCTCGTTCCTGGCCATCGCGATCATCATCATGTTCCTGTCGGGCATCGCCGAGAAGAAGGTGGTGGATGCGTTCATCCACGGAGCGTCAAGCCTGGTGGGCGTGTCGCTCATTATCGGGCTCGCGCGCGGCATCAACCTGATCATGGAGCAGGGGCTCATCTCCGACACGCTGCTGTTCTGGTCGTCGGGGCTCGTGCAAGGCATGACCGGACCTGTCTTCATCCTGGTCATGATGCTGATCTTCTTCCTGCTGGGCTTCGTGGTGCCGTCGTCGTCGGGTTTGGCCGTGCTGTCCATGCCCATCATGGCGCCGCTGGCCGACACCGTGGGCATCCCGCGCTCGGTGGTGGTGTGCGCCTACCAGTGGGGCCAATACGCCATGCTGTACCTCGCGCCCACCGGCCTCGTGCTGGCCACGCTCACGATGCTGGACATGAAGTACTCCAAGTGGCTCAAGTTCGTGTGGCCTATGGTGCTGTTCGTGCTCATCTTCGGCGGCATCCTGCTGGTCGCCCAAGTCCTCGTCTACGGCGCCGCCTGATCTGCTGGTTGTTCTCGGCAGGCGGCTTGCGTATACTGGCAAGGATCGGGATGACCCGATCCTTGCCAGGCGTCGAGCCCCTCGCAGGCTGCTCCGCCGCAAGCCCGTCTGCCGGGACAACCCGGGAAACCATCGAGCATGCGGCCCATCCGACGGCCCGCTTCGCGCGGCGCCGAGCGGCGGGCCGCATGCTCGCGCACGTATGGAGCGAAGAATCATGCACGGAACCGAAGAGGCTGTGGACGGCGAGGGCGTCGTCGCCGAGATCGCACCGAAGTCGAGAAGCGATCGGAAGATCGACCGTTTGGGCACTGAGAGCACCTTCAAGCTGCTTCTGGAGTTCTCCATCCCGGCGGTGGCGGGCATGCTCGTGCAGATGCTGTACAACGTCATCGATGCGGTATACGTGGGACATGCGGTAGGCGCCGACGGCCTGGCCGCCACCACGGTCGCGAATCCCATGATGACGGCCATGGTGGCCGTGGCCATGCTCGTGGGCGTGGGCGGCAACGCGCTGGCGGCGATCAAGCTGGGCGAGCGCAAGAAGGGCGTGGCGGAACGCGTGATGGGCAACAGCTTCGTGCTGCTGCTGATCGCCACGGCGGTGCTGTGGGGCATCGCCATCTTCGCGCTCGAGCCCATCCTTCGCTACTCGGGCGCCGACGGCTCCGTGCTGCCGCTCGCGCTCGACTTCATGACGGTGATCGTGGCAGGCTGCCCGCTGCAGTTCATCGCGTTCGGCATGAACAACTTCATCCGCACGGCAGGGCACCCCAACCGAGCGCTGGGCTCCATGCTCGTCGGAACGGGCGCGAACGTGGTGCTGGGCTACCTGTTCATCATCGTGCTCGACGGCGGCATGCGCGGCGCCGGGCTGGCCACCGTGTGCTCATGGGCGCTGTCGGCTCTGTTCGTGATGCAGTTCTTCCTCAAGAAGGGCTCACCCATGCCTTTGCGCCGTCCGTCGCTGTCGCTCGACCCGCGCATCGCGCTGCGCGTCTGCGCCCTCGGAATCGCTCCGTGCGTCACGCAACTGGGCTTCGCCGTGTCGTCTATGATAGAGAACAACCTGTTGGTGCTGTACGGTGCCGCCGATGCGCTCGGCGTGGACGGAGCGCTTGCGGTGATGCGCGTGCTGTCGGCCGTGGGCCTGTTCACGTTCATGCCGGCCATGGGCATCGCCATGGGGGCGCAACCTATCGTGGGCTACAACTACGGCGCTCGCGCTTACGGCCGCATGAAGCTCGTGCTCGTGCAGGCCATAGTGCTGGGTATCGCCATCACGACGCCTTTGTGGGCAACGGTCGTCCTCGCACCCGACCTGTACGCGCACTTGTTCGGCTTGCCCGAGATATATATGAAGGAAACGGCTTGGGCGCTTGTGCTGTACCTCATGTTCATTCCCATCCTGCCTATTCAGACCATCGGCTCGAACTACTTCGACGCCACAGGCCAGGCGGCGAAAGCGACCGTGCTCACGCTCACGCGCCAGATCCTGTTCCTTATTCCGCTGCTCGTGTTCTGCCCGCTCGTTCTGCCGCAGGTGCTGCCCATCACGGCGCTTGAGAGCGTGTGGCTGGCGCCCTCGATATCCGATATAACATCCACGCTCATCGTAAGCGGTTTTCTCGCCTTCGAATGGCGGCGCCTGCGCGCTGCGGAAGCGGGGGAGGGCTCGAATGGCCTCCATCGAGCCTAGCGGCTCGAGCCGTTCCCTCGTGTTTTGTGTGCGTGCACAATGAAATAACGGTCGGGTAACGGAGAAGAAGCGGCTCGTCAATGCGAAACCGTTTGCCTTCAACGTCTCGCCGCTGATCGAATCCGTGTTCGCCGTTGGCTCCCTTTTACCGAGCAATCGCCTCCGGAGGGGCCATGTCATCCGACCGTTTACTTTTCTCTGGTAGAGTGGCCTGGCGGGCGATATCGCTCGCTTTTATTGTTCAAGTGCAATCGGTAAAGGTAAAGGGGGAAGCTACGTGGCTATGCTCGGGTTTTTAATCCTTTTCCCGCTGGTTGTTGCCGGCGTTCTGCTTGTCGTGCGCAACAACCGAGCGAGAAACGTGATTGTGGGAGCCTCCGCGCTCGTCATCGGGTTAGCGTCGGTGTGGCTCGTCGTGTCCTATCTGGGAGCTCCGTGGATAACGTATGATTTCTACTCCCCGGTGGTCGACTACGTCTGCATGGCCGTCAGCGTGCTCATCGCTGCCGCCATCTTGTACTTCGGCATTAAGTACAAGAACTTGTGGGCTTGCGTGCTCGCAGCCGTCCAGGTGGTCGGCTCGCTTGTGTTCGAGTTCGGTTTCGCCCACGACGTCCTCGTGACCGAAGGGCTGTACCTCGACTCGCTGTCGCTGCTCATGGCGTTTATCATCGGCGTCATCGGCTCCGGCATCTGCGTGTACGCTCTCGGTTACATGGAAGACTTCCAGGCGCACGAGCCGGAAGGCGCGAAGGACCGCCGGCCGACGTTCTTCGCCCTCATGTTCGTCTTTCTGGCGGCCATGTTCCTCATCGTGTTCTCGAACAACATGCTGTGGCTGTTCACCGGCTGGGAGATCACCACGGTGTGCTCCTTCCTCCTCATCGGCTTCACCCGTACCGAGGAGGCCATCAAGAACGCCTTCCGCCAGATTATCATGAACCTGCTGGGCGGCATCGCCTTCCTGGCGGCCTTGTACGTCATGGCCATCCAGTTCAACACGCTGTCGTTCCTCGAGTTCCTGCAGATCGGCATCGCCAACCCCGGCATGGTCGTGCTGCCGGTCACGGCGCTCGCGTTCGCCGGCCTCACCAAGGCTGCGCAGATGCCGTTCCACACGTGGCTCCTCGGCGCCATGGTGGCGCCCACTCCCACGTCCGCGCTGCTGCACTCTTCGACCATGGTGAAGGCGGGCGTCTTCTTGCTCATCAAGCTGGCGCCCATCATGATGGCGTGTCCCGTTCCGTCCGTCATGGTCATCCTCGTTGGCGGCCTCACGTTCTTGTTCTGCTCGTTCATGGCCATCTCGCAGTCGAACGCCAAGCGCGTGCTGGCGTACTCCACCATCGCGAACCTCGGCTTGATCGTGGCCTGTGCGGGCGTTGGCACGCCCGAGGCGGTCTGGGCCGCGGCCTTCCTCGTGCTGTTCCACGCTATCGCGAAGTCGCTGCTGTTCCTGTGCGTCGGCACCGCCGAGCACCATATCGGCAGCCGCGACATCGAGGACATGGACCTGTTGTTCGAGCGCATGCCGCGTCTAGCCCGCTTCATGATGCTGGGTATCCTGTGCATGTTCATCGCCCCGTTCGGCATGCTGCTGGCCAAGTGGGCCACGCTCGTCTCCTTCGCGGATACCGGTCAGGTGGCGCTCATCGTGCTTCTGGCGTTCGGCTCCGCGGCCACGTTCATGTTCTGGGCGAAGTGGCTGGGCAAGCTTTCCGGCATCGCCGCTCGTCCCGAGAACGTCGAGGCCAAGGTGCATTCCAGCGAGTGGGTGGCCATCATGGTCATGGCCGTGCTCGTCATCCTGTGCTGCATTGGACTGCCCATCATCTCGTGGGCTGTGGTGGAACCGTACATCTACAGCGTGTTCGGCACCGTGGGCCAGGACATCTCGTCGTCCAACCTGTGGATCGCCTCCATCCTGTCGGCGTTCATCGCCGTGGTCCTGTTCGCCGGACTCGGCCGCTCGAAGGCCAAGAAGGTCGACATCTACCTGGCAGGCGTGAGCCGCGACAACGCCGAGCGCACGTTCTCCAACTCGCTGTCGGGCGAATCCACCGCATCGGCGCGCAACTGGTACCTCGAGGGCATCTTCGGCGAGAAGCGCTTGTCGCCGTTCGGCACCGCGTGCTGCACCGTCATCATCGTGATCGCATTCGCGGCGGCGGCCGTGGGCGTTCCGGGATTGTTCTAGGAAAGGGTGTGATCTGACATGACAATGCTCTTCGCTCTTATCGGCACCCTCGTCTTCGCCATCGTCGCGCCGGTTCTGGGATGCCTACTCGCTGGCCTCGACCGCAAGATCTCGGCTCGTATGCAGGGTCGCGTGGGACCCCCGCTGTTGCAGCCGTACTACGATGTCCGCAAGCTCATCGAGAAGGATAACGTGTCGGTGAACTCCACCGAGGGCACCTACATCACGTGCGCCCTCGTGTTCACCCTCATCGCCGGCGGCATCTTCTTCTCCGGCGGCAACCTGCTGATGAGCGTGTTCGTGATCACGCTGTCGGGCCTGTTCTTCATCGTGGCCGCGTACTCCACGCGCTCGCCGTACGCCGAGATCGGCGCGAACCGCGAGACGCTGCAGGTCATGGCGTACGAGCCCATGGTGCTGTTCATGGCCGTGGCGTTCTACATGGCGGCCGGAACCTTCAACTCCGCAGGCGTGTTCTTCCTCGACGCGCCCCTAGTGACCAATATCTGGCTCGTATTCCTGGGCTTTTTGTTCGTGCTCACCATCAAGCTGCGCAAGTCGCCGTTCGACCTGTCGTACTCGCATCATGCGCATCAGGAGATCGTCAAGGGCATCACCACCGAGATGAGCGGCAAGACGCTGGCGAAGGTGGAGATCATGCACTGGTGCGAGAACGTGCTGTTCCTCGGCTGGACCGCGCTGTTCTTCCTTTGGGGCAACCCGCTGTCCATCGTGCTGGCGCTCGTGGTAGTGGTGCTCGTGTACTTCCTTGAGATCTGGATCGACAACAACTTCGCTCGCGTGAAGTGGCAGGCCCTGCTGGCATCGGCGTGGGGCGTGGCCCTCGTCGCGGGCGGCGTGAACATCGCGTTCTTGGCCTACCTGTAAAGGAGCTGCACCTATGACGTATGCAACCAAATCACCGTGGGTCATCCACTACGACGGTTCCAGCTGCAACGGCTGCGACATCGAAGTGCTGGCCGCGCTGTGCCCCGGGTTCGATGTGGAGCGCTTCGGCATCATCAACACGGGCAATCCCAAGCACGCCGACATCTTCCTCGTCACGGGCAGCGTGAACGAGCAGAACATCGGCGTGGTCCAGGAGATCTACAACCAGATGGTCGAGCCGAAGGTGGTCATCGCGTGCGGCATCTGCGCATGCTCGGCCGGCATCTTCCACGACTGCTACAACGTGATCGGCGGCGTCGACCAGGCCATCCCCGTGGACGTGTACGCGCCTGGCTGCGCCGTGCGTCCCGAAGCCATCATCGATGCGGTCGTGCAGGGACTCGGTATCCTGGAAGAAAAATCGAAAGCCCTGCAGGCGCAAAAGAAAGGGGCGTGAGAAACGTGACCCTGCAATCGGAATTCATCCCGCTCACCATCGAGGGCCTGCCGGCGCTTGCAGCGGAAAAGAAGGCGGAAGGCGCGCGCTTCGTGCAGATGCTGTGCGTGAACACCGAGGAAGGCATCGATCTCGTGTACTCGTTCATGAAGGACGGCGTGCTGACGAACCATGAGATCAAAGGCGTGAAGAAGGGCACGACCGTACCCAGCGTCACCGATCAGTTCCTGGCGGCGTTCGTGTTCGAGAACGAGGCGCACGATCTGTTCGGCGTGGACATCGAGGGCATCGCCATCGACTTCGGCGGCAACTTCTACGCGCTCGCGCAGAAAGAGCCCATGACCATCATCTCGCCGGAGCAGAAGGCGGCTCGCGAGAAGGCGAGGAAGGTGGCCGAGGCGAAAGCCGCCAAGGAGCGCGCTGCGAAGGCCGCGGAGGCCTCGTACGTGGCGAGCCATCCCGAGGCGAAGTCCAAGCCGACAGGCGACGTCATCAAGCCTTCGGGCTCCGATGACCTGGACGCGCGCCTGGCCGGCGTGGATCCCGAGAAGGTCGCCCGCGTCAAGGCGGCCATCGCCGCGAAGGCCAAGAAGGAGGCTGCGGCGAAGCAGGCGGCCGCCGATGAGAAGATCGCGAACCTCGACCCTGAGAAAGCAGCCAAAGTGAAGGCCGCTTTGGAAGCCAAGGCCGCGCGCGAAGCGGCGAAGACGGAAACAGAAAAGGAAGGTGAGTAGCATGGGAAAGGCGACCGTCATCCCGTTCGGCCCCCAACATCCGGTGCTGCCCGAGCCTTTGCACCTCGATCTCGTGGTGGAGGACGAGACCGTCATCGAGGCGGTTCCGCAGATCGGCTTCATCCACCGCGGCCTCGAGAAGCTCGTGGAGACGCGCGATTACAACCAGTTCATCTACGTGGCCGAGCGTATCTGCGGCATCTGCGCGTTCGGGCATTCCATGGGCTACGCCGAGACCGTCGAGAAGCTCATGGGCGTCGAGATCCCCGAGCGCGCCGAGTACCTGCGCGTCATCTGGCACGAGCTTTCGCGTATCCACTCCCACGTGCTGTGGATGGGACTCGCGGCCGACGCATTCGGTTTCGAGAGCCTGTTCATGCACTGCTGGCGTTTGCGCGAGCGCGTGCTGGACATCTTCGAGAAGACCACCGGCGGGCGCGTCATTTTCTCGGTCGTCAAGGTGGGCGGCGTGGTCCGCGACATCGATGACGCGCAGTTCGCCGAGATGAAGCGCGTGCTGGAGGGCATCAAGGACGAATACCGCCAGCTGTGCAACGCGTTCCTCAAAGACAGCTCGGTGAAGAACCGCACCGTTGGCGTGGGCTATATCAGCCATGAGGATGCGCTGGCCCAGAGCATGGTGGGTCCGTTCGCGCGCGCCTCCAACGTGAACTACGACGCGCGCATGCTGGGCAACGGCGGCTACGGCTTCCTGTCCGACTTCCAGCCCATCCTCGACGGCCAAGGCGACTGCTACGCTCGCGTGAAGGTGCGCGCGCTCGAGGTGCTGCAGTCCATCGATATCATCGAGGAGATGATCGCCAAGATCCCCGCCGGCGACATCGCCGTCGACGTGAAGGGCTCCCCTGCGGCCGGTGCCGAGGCCGCCAACGTGGTGGAGCAGCCTCGCGGCGAATGCTACTACTATGCGCGCGGCAACGGGTCGAAGTTCCTCGACCGCATGCGCATGCGCACGCCGACGTCGCAGAACCTGGCCGGCATGGCCACGGCGCTCGCCGGGTGCGACCTGGCCGACGTCAACATGATCGTGCTCACCATCGACCCCTGCATCAGCTGCACGGAAAGGTAGGAGGACCATGGGAAGCTTCAAGCTGGGAAAAATGACCCTCGGGGGCCTGTTCAAGAAGCCCGAGACGCTCATGTACCCCGTCGAGACGAAAACCCCTCCCGCGGGTCTCAAGGGCCATGTGGTGAACGACGTTGACCGATGCATCCTGTGCGGCATCTGCCAGAAGCGCTGCCCCTGCGCCGCAATCGTAGTGGACAAGCCGGCGCGCACCTGGACCATCGACCGCTTCCGCTGCGTGCAGTGCGGCAGCTGCGTGCGCGAATGCCCGAAGGACTGCCTGACCATGGAGCCCACGTACACGCCGCCGGCGACGAGCAAGCACGTCGACTCCTTCGAGGTTCCGGAGACCAAGAAAACGGCGTAAGACGAGTTCCGTCGGAACTGCGAAGACCCGGGAACCCTGACGGTTCCCGGGTCTTCTTTCGTTTCCGGCCCCGGGGATGCAGTTCCTCATGCACGCTTTTGTCAACCAGGTGCGGGCATATGGATCCCTTTCGCTTGACAAAAGCGTGCATGAACCAAACGAACGCGCCAGAGGGGAACTCTCTGGCCGTCGTCGCGCGAGGTGCGCGGGCGAATGGAAATCCCGTTGAAGACGTGAACAAGGACGGGGTTCTGGGGAAACCTGCTAGAATGGTGCAAATCGGAACACGTTCTACCGGGCCCGAGCGCATGGCCCGGTTTTTGCGTCGAGAGACGGCGCGGAAGGGAAGGATGCTCGTATGGGACAGAAGGATGAGGGCTGCGCAGCCGACCAGGTGAGCGACCGCATCTTCACCGTGCCGAACATCATCTCGTTCGTCAGGCTGTGCCTCGTGCCCGTATTCCTCGTGCTGCTTCTCAACGGTTTCAACGTCGCGGCTACGCTGCTGTACGCGCTGGCAGCGGGCACCGACTGGATCGACGGGCAGATCGCCCGCCGGACGAATGCCGTGTCCCGCCTGGGCCAGCTGCTCGATCCGGCGGTCGACCGCATCCTCATGATCTCGGGCGTGTGCGGCCTGTTCCTCGTGGGACGTCTGCCGCTGTGGATCATCCTCGTGGTGCTCGTGCGCGATCTGCTGCTGCTCGTGGGCGGCGCGGTGCTGCTCAAGCGCTTTCGCGTGCGCGTGGCCGTCATCTTTCCGGGCAAGGTGGCCACGACGCTCTTGTTCGTCGGCTTCGCCGGCCTGCTGCTGAACTGGCCGCTCGTACCGGGACTCGGTCTCGTGGACGCGGTTTGGTTGCCGGGTTTGAACGGGCTGCCCTGTTCGTGGGGCATCTGGTTCGTATATGCCGGACTTGCGCTGGGGCTGGTCACTACCGCGTATTACATCGCTGCGGCACTGCGGAAGCTGCGTGCTGTCAAGGATGCGCAGGCGGAGAGCACGCGGTAGCGCATGGCCGTTCGGACGCCCAGAAAAGCGAACGCGAGCCGCACCGGACGACCCGATCCTGCTCGCCGAGCGCCTTCTGCGCGCGAGATGCGCGAGCGCGCCCCCCAGCGTCCCGCCGCCTCCGCGCCGCGGCGCGCTCCGACGACGCCGTCCCGCCGCGGCGGGCCGAACGCGGGCAAGGGGTCGCGGCAGACTCGTTCTTCCGCGCAACGGCCGCGCGGTTCCCGTTCCTACAACACGCCCGCCGTCTGGACGAAGGAGGCGCCACGCTCGAATCTCGCAGGAGGAGCCGCGCGCCGAGCGCTCGGCGCAGTCGGCGGCGTGCTGCTGTCCTTGCTCGCCCTGGTCGGCAAGGGGCTTGCGACGTTGTTCCGCGCGCTCGCGGCTCTCGTGGCGCGCAGCCGCATCGCGCTCGCCGTGGTCTTCGTGTGCGCGGCGCTGCTCGTCTTCGGCGTTGCGGACTTCGCCGTAAACGCGAACAAAGCTTACCCCGGCGTGCGGGTGGGGCAGATCGACGCCGCCGGAAAGATGGCCGACGAGCTGGCCGCCCTCATCGACGAGGTCTACGGCGCGCGCCTGGCCCAAGGCAGCGTGACCATCTACGCGAACGACGAAGCGGAGGCGCGCATCGCCGACGAGACGGCCGCCGCGCAGGACGCGGCGCTTGCCGAGCAGCTGGCGTTGGAGGAGGCGCGCGCCAACAAGCTTGCTTGGACGGCCGACGCGGCCTCGCTCGAGGCGCGCGTTCCTTCCGATGAGCTGGCCGCCGAGGCGCTCGCCGTGGGTCGCGAGGACGGCGGCATCCTGGCGCGTCTCGCTGCGTTGGCGACGGGCCGCGAGCTGAAGCCTCGCGCCGCGTATGCGGAGACGGCGGTGGAGTCGCTGGCTTCCGACATCGACGCGGCCATCGGCGACCCGCGCGTCGACTACGGGATCGTCGTGGAGGACGGCACGGCTTCGGTCACCGAAGGCCATGACGGCTTCATGGTGAATCGCGACGAGCTCAGGCGGACGCTCGACGAGCTGCTGCTCGGTCAGGAGGACGGTAGCAGGTCGTTCGTCGCCCGAGCCGAGCATGCGCCTTTGCGCATCGACGAGTCCGCCGCGCAGGATGCATGCGACGCTGTGAACGCGGCCATTGCCGACGGGGCGCGGTTCACGTACGAAGGCGCCGCTTGGAGCGCGTCGGCTTCGGACGTCGGCAGCTGGGTGTCCACGCGCATCGACGGGTCGTCTCTCGCGGCGTTCGTCGACGCCGCCAAGGCGAAGCCTGCGCTGCTGGCGCATGTCGCCGAGGTGGGCAAAGGGGATCCCGTGCACGTGTCGTTCGAGGTCGCAGACGACGATGTGATCGTCCGCACCGATGGCGAGGGCGCCATTCCGCTAGTCGCGGAAGCTACGGGGCTGTTGGATGCCGCGCTGTTCGGCGATGACGGCAAAGCGCGTACCGGCGTGGGAGCGGGCGCGCCGGTCGAAGTGGCCATCGGCTCCGGTCCCGCACCTGAGGCGATGCCGTTCGACGAGGCGATGGATCTCGGGGTGATCGGCGCCATCGCCTCCTACACCACCGAGTACGCCACAGGCCCCGGCACCGAGGCGCGCAACCACAACATCGCGCTCGTGTCCCAGTACCTCAGCGACTCCGTGGCGAAGCCCGGCGACAGCTGGTCGTTCAACGGGACGGCGGGGGATTGCAGCACCGAGGAGCGCGGCTTCAAGGGCGCGGGCGCCATCGTGGACGGCGAGTACGACGACGCCATCGGCGGGGGCATCTGCCAGGTGGCCACCACCGTGTTCAACGCCGTGTACGATGCAGGATTCCCCGTGCTCACGAGGCACAACCACTCGCTTTACATCGCCAGCTACCCCACGGGGCGCGATGCGGCGGTCAGCTGGCCCGATCTTGACTTCGTATGGCAAAACGATTCCGCTAGCGATGTTTTGGTGCGTCTTTCTTGTGTGGACGGGTCCGTAACGGCTACACTATACGGAGTCGACCCCGGATACAAGGTGTCCACGACGACGGGCGACTGGGGCGAAGGCCGGAAGTACGAGACGAGGACGACGATCGACGATACGCTCGCGCCGAACGCGAGCTACGTCAAGACGCGCGGAACCGATGGGCGCACCATCACCATTATCCGTACGGTCAAGGACGAATCCGGCGAGGTTCTGCACGAAGATCCGTTCAGCTCCGTGTACGATCCGGTAACGGAGGTCGTCGTCGAGGGTCCCAAAGTCGCGGGCGACGGAAAAAGCGACGCTGCGACGGAGGGTTCTTCATCCAACGTCACGAGCAATTGAGAGGTGAGCATCCAAGGTGTACTATCAGCCAGACATCGAGACCATGCCCGTAGAGCAGCTGCGCGACCTGCAGCTGGAGCGCATGAAGAAGACCGTGCAGCACTCCTATGACAACGTGGCGTTCTACCAGCGATCGTTCAAGGAGGCCGGCGTCGAGCCGGGCGACCTCAAGACCCTCGAGGACCTGCCGAAGTTCCCGTTCGTCGTGAAACAGGACATGCGCGACGCCTACCCGTTCGGGCTGTTCGCCGTGCCGCAGAAGGACGTGGCGCGCATCCACGCGTCGTCGGGCACGACGGGCCAGGCCACCGTAGTGGGGCATACCGCGAACGACCTCAAGAACTGGGGCGACTGCTTCGCGCGCGGCATCCATATGGTGAACGGCAACGAGGACTCCACCATCCAGGTGTCTTACGGCTACGGCCTGTTCACGGGCGGCTTGGGCGCGCACTACGGCGGCGAGGCCGCGGGCTGCACGGTCATCCCCACCTCCTCGGGAAACACGAAGCGCCAGATCCAGATGATGAAGGACCTGGGCACCGATATTCTCGCTTGCACGCCCTCCTATGCGCTGCTCATCGCCGACACCGCCATCGAGATGGGATACGACCCGGCGGTCGACTTCAAGATCTCGGCCGGCATCTTCGGCGCTGAGCCCGCCTCCGAAAGCATGCGCGAGGACATCCGCAAGAAGCTGGGCATCCAGTACTGCGACGTGTACGGTCTGTCCGAAGTCATGGGCCCGGGCGTGGCCATGGAGTGCGCGGAGTCGCACGGCCTGCATGTGGCGGAGGATCATTTCTACGCCGAGATCGTGGATCCCGATACGCTCAAGCCCCTGCCCGACGGCGAGTACGGCGAGCTCGTGTTCACCACGCTCACGCGCGAGTGCTGCCCGCTCGTGCGCTACCGCACCCGCGACGTCACGCGCATCATCCCCGAGGAGTGCGCGTGCGGACGCACCCACCGCAAGATCGACCGCATCGTGGGGCGCACCGACGACATGCTCATCCTGCGCGGCGTGAACGTGTTCCCGTCCCAGATCGAGCAGGTCATCGTCAGCTTCCCGGAGATCGCGGCGCAGTACCAGATCATCCTCACCTCGAAGGGCCCGCTCGACCACGTCGAGCTGGACGTGGAGACGGTGCCCGAATTCCCGTTCGACGAGATCCGCAAGCTCCAGGACCTCAAACGCCGCTTGGCCGCCGAGCTCAAGAGCAACCTGCAGATCGCCGTGGACATCAAGATCGTGGAGCCGAAGACCATCGAGCGCAGCGAGGGCAAGGCGAAGCGCATCATCGACCTGAGAGAAGGGAAGAAGGCATGATTTCGCAGCTGACCGTTTTCCTCGAGAACGAGAAGGGCCGCCTCGCGGCCGCCTGCCGCGCCGTGTCCGACGCGGGCATCAACATGCACGCGCTGAACCTGGCGGACACGTCGGACTTCGGCGTGGTGCGCATGCTGACCGACACGCCCGAGGCCGCAGCCGAAGCGCTGCGCGAGCAGGGCTACCGCGCCACCGTCACCCCGGTGCTGGCCGTGCGCGTTCCCAACGTGCCGGGCGGCCTGGCGAAGCTCCTCGAGTTCATGGACGAGCAGGACGCCAACGTCGAGTACGGCTACTGCTTCTCGGTGAACGAGGACTACGCCGTCGACGTGCTCAAGGCCGACGGTTCGGACGACCTGGAGCAGAAGCTGACCGATGCCGGTTTCGAGCCGGTGCGACCGGAGGACATCTACCGCATTGACTAACTTCTTCGAGCATATCGCATCCGTCGGGCGAGCGCGCCTTCTAGCATGCGCGCTCGCCTGCGCGCTGGCGCTTTCGGGCGCCGCTTGGACGGCACCCGCCTTCGCCGACGTGCGCAAAGCAGACGTCGTATACGGCCAAACGGTCGATGCACGCGGCCTGGCCGTGGCGCAGTGCCCCAGCATCGACGCCGAGTACGCCATGGTCATGGGGGCCGACGGCACCGTGTACTTCGAACGCAACGCCCAAAGCCCCACGCAGATCGCGTCCATCACGAAGATCATGACCGGCGTGGTTGCCCTCGATGCCGTGAAGGACGGGCTCCTGTCGCTCGATTCGCCCGTCACGGTTTCCGCCGCCGCCGCCGCGGTAGGCGAGTCGTCGGCGGGCTTGCAAGAGGGCGACGTCATGAATCTCGATGCGGCGCTCAAGGCGCTGCTCGTGCCTTCGGGCAACGATGCCGCCGTGGCCATCGCCGAGACGATCGGTGCTCTCATGGAGCCGGGCACGTCCGATCCGGAAGCCGTGTTCGTGAACGCCATGAACGCCAAGGCTCAGGAGCTGGGCTGCACCGACACGGTGTACGACAACCCGCACGGGCTTGATTTCGACGCCTACGCGGGCGATTTGCACAGCACGGCGGCCGACGTGGCGAAAGTGGTGCAGTACGCCATGACCAACGACACGTTTCGCGCGGCTGTGGGCGGCGGGAGCACCACCATCCAGGTGACGCGCGCCGACGGCGCGAAGGCCGACATCTACCTTGAGACCACCGACGGGTTCTTCGACATCTACGAGTACGCCATAGGCGTGAAGACCGGCGTCACCCTGCTCGCCGGCCCGTCGTTCGCGGGCGCCGCCAACAAGGACGGCCGCGAGCTGTACGCCATCGTCATCAACTCGTCCTCCGAGGCGCAGCGTTTCAAAGACGCCGAGAGCCTCTGCGAATGGGTGTACCAGCACGAGATATCCTACCAGCTTGCGAACAGCCCCGAAACCGCCACGATGAACGGCACCGAGGTGCCGGTGGTGGCTGAGGTGGCCCATTCCGGCTGGATCGACAAGACGGTGAAGGCGACGCTGCGCGACCCTGCGGCAGCCGTCACCATCTTCGACTTGAACGGCAACGTGAGCCAGTCGCTCGAGTTCGACGAGCTGGCGGGCAACGTGAAGGAAGGCGACAAGGTGGGCACGATCACCTTCAAGCAGCGCAACACCGTCATCGCCACGATGGACCTCGTGGCATGCGAGGACGTCGACGCGCCCGACTTCTTCGAGGGCGTGGGCGTGTGGTGGGACCGCCTGTTCCGCAGCTTCTCCGGAGGCCAGGAAGTGGCGCGTTCCATCACGCTCAACGAGACGCCGCTCGTCATCGACAAGACCGCGTCCGCAGCGTAGCGCCGGACTGAAGAGAGGATACGCCATGAGCATGTGCCCTGTTTGCAACAACCCCATCGATTCGCAGGCTCCGGTCTGCCCGCATTGCGGGTTCAAGCTGCTCGGATCCACCCAGCGTTTCGAGCCGGTGTCGTTCGGCGACGATGCACTGCCCGTCGCGGCCGCCCCCCAGGCCGCTGCCGCCCTCCACGTGGTGCGCGGCCCGCAGACCGGGGTCACCTACCAACTGGGCGATCAGGCGCTCACCATCGGGCGCAGCCCGCAGTGCGACCTGTTCCTCAACGATATGACCGTGTCGCGCGAGCACGCTTCGGTCGAGCCTGCGGACGGCGGCTACGTCATCCGCGACGCCAACTCGTTCAACGGCGTATGGGTGAACAACGAAAGCGTGGAAACGCGCCGGCTCGTCTCGGGAGACGTCATCCAGATCGGCGCCTTCTGCCTGGTCTACAAGGAGGAGTAGACGCGATCTCGCGTGTCGACAGGCGCGCTTCGCACTGCACCCAGGATGGCAACATGCGCAAAACGCGCGCCGTTCGGCTCGGTTTTGGACGTTTGACCGGGGCGGGCGGTGCGCGTTGCCGTATAATTCCCCAGTGGGTTTATCACACGGAAGGGTTCGCTCATGGAATTGATGTCAGGCAACGAGGCAATAGCCCAGGGGGCATGGGAGGCCGGCGCGCGCATCGGCGTGGCCTATCCCGGCACGCCGTCGACGGAGACGCTCGAGGCGTTCGCGAAGAAGGACGGCGTGTACGCCGAATGGTGCGTCAACGAGAAGGTGGCCGTCGAGGTGGGCATCGGGGCGTCGGTCGCCGGCGCGCGCGTGCTGTCCACGATGAAGCACGTCGGCGTGAACGTGGCGGCCGACCCGTTGTTCACTGCGGCATACGCGGGCGTGGGCGGCGGGCTCGTGGTGCTGGCTGCCGATGATCCGGGCATGTACTCGTCCCAAAACGAACAGGATTCCCACTGGTACGCACGCGCAGCCCACATCCCCATGCTCGACCCTGCCGATTCCGCCGAGGCTTTGCGCTTCACGCGCGAGGCGTACGACGTGTCCGAGCGCTTCGACGTGCCCGTCTTCATCCGTTCCACAGTGCGCGTGTCGCACACGAAAACGCCGGTGGAGCCCGGCGAGCGCACCGAGATCGCGCTCAAGCCCTACGAAAGCGATCCGGCGAAGTGGGTCATGATGCCCGCGTTCGCCAAGCCCCGCCGCAAGGTGCAGCTGGCGCGCATCGACGCGCTGCGCGCCTGGGCCGAGGAGTGCCCCTACAACGAGGTCGTGCGCAAGGGGAGCGCCGTGGGCGTGGTGTGCGCCGGCGCCGTCTACCAGCACGTCGTGGAAGCGCTGCCCGACGCGTCCGTGTTCAAGCTGGGCCTCACCTGGCCGCTTCCGCAGCAGGCGCTGCGCGACTTCGCCGAGAGCGTGGACGCGCTCTACGTGGTGGAGGAGGCTTCCGAGTACCTGGACGAGGGCGTGCGGGCGCTGGGCATCGAGGTTGCCGCGTTCGAGAGCCCGCTGCCGCGCGACGGCGAACTGACCCCCGGCCTCATCAGAGCGGCGTTCGGCTTCGAGGAGCCTGCTCACGAGCCGTTGCCCGCCGGCCTTCCGGGCCGCCCGCCGGCGTTGTGCGCCGGGTGCCCGCACCGTCTCGTGTTCAAGGAGCTTTCCCGCATGAAGGCCGTCGTCACCGGCGACATCGGCTGCTACACTTTGGGCGCGCTGCCGCCGCTGTCCGCCATGGACACCACCATCGACATGGGCGCGTCGGTTTCCATGTCGCATGGCTTCGAGCTGGCTTGGGCGGGCACCGACCACCGTCCCGTCGTGGGCGTCATCGGCGACTCGACGTTCGCGCACTCGGGCCTGTCGGCGCTGATCTCCACCGTGTACAACCAAGGACGCGGAACCGTCTGCGTGCTGGACAACCGCACCACGGCCATGACGGGTCGCCAGGGAAACCCCTTCAACGGCGAGACGCTGCAAGGCCGCCTCTCGCGCGAGCTCGACCTTGAGAGCGTCGTGCGCGCCATCGGCGTCGAGGACGTGCGCACCGTCGACCCGAACGACGCCAAAGCCGTTCGCCGCGCGCTCAAGGAGGCCGTGGCCTCGGAGGAGCTTTCCGTGCTCGTGTTCCGCAGCCCCTGCGTGCTGATCGACCGGCATCGCGAGCCCGCCTACGCGGTGACCGACGCCTGCACGGCATGCGGCGTGTGCTCGACTTTAGGCTGTCCGGCCATCGCGAAGGATCCGGCGAACGACCACGCGCTCATCGATGCCGCCCAGTGCATCGGATGCGGCCAGTGCGCCCAGTACTGCGCTTGGAACGCCATCGCGCAACCCGCTGGGGAGAAAGGAGGCGTCGCATGATGACCTCGAACGATACTGTCACCGTCCTTCTGTGCGGCGTGGGCGGCCAGGGCACCATCCTGGCGGCCGACCTCCTGGCCCATGCGGCGCTGGAATCCGGTTACGACGCGAAGGTGTCCGAGATCCACGGCATGTCGCAGCGCGGCGGCGCGGTGACCACGGTCGTGCGCTTCGGGCGCGCGGGCGTGCAGTCCATGGTGTCCGACCCGGGATGCGCCGATTGCGTCGTCTCCTTCGAGACCACCGAGGCGTTGCGCAACCTTCCCAACGTGCGCGAGGGCGGCTACCTTCTCGTTGCCGACGAGTCCATCCAGCCGCTTCCCGTGCTCATCGGGCGCGCTTCCATGCCCGAGCATGCGCGCGAGACGCTGGCCGCTGCGGGCGCCACGCTCATCCCGGCCGGAGACATCGCCGTCGGCGTGGGCGCGCCGAAGTCGGTGAACGTGGTGCTGCTCGGGGCGTTGGCGACCCGCCTCGACTTCTCGCAAAAGGCATGGGAGCGCGTCGTCGCGCGCCGCGTGCCTCCCAAGACCGTCGATGCCAACTTGGCAGCGTTTCGCGCGGGCCTCGCGTTCGCTCGCGAGGCTGCGGGCGGGGAAGGGGCTTAAGGCGTGAGCGTTCAACAGATCAGCGTATTCTTGGAAAGCCGCCCCGGGCACTTGCGCCGCGTGCTCGATGCGTTCGAGGACGCGCATGTCAGCGTGCGCGGTTACAGCGCCTCCGACACGGGGGACTACGGCATCGTGCGCTTCATCGTGGATGCGCCCGACAAGGCGCTCGCCGTGCTGCAGGATATGGGCGCGGCGGCCACGCAGACCGACGTCCTGTGCGCGCGTCTCGACGACGTGCCTGGCGAGCTGGCGCGCGTCATGGGCATCATGGCCGACTGCGGCATCAACGTGACGTACAGCTATTCGCTCATCTCCACCTACATCGCGCTGTCCGTCAAGGACATCGCGCGCGCCGAGAAGCTGTTGGCGGCTCAGCCCGTCGAGCTCATCGGGCAGGACGACCTCGCCCGCCCCGTCGCGCCGGAAAGCCGGTGATCCGCGTGACCGACATCACCGTGAAAGGAGCGGCTTTGGCCGCCGTCGCGGCAGGCGATTTCTCAAGCCTGCCCATCCACAATCCGGCTGTCGAATGCGCCTCGCGCGAGCGCATCCGCGCCATCCAGCTGGAGAAGCTCGTCGCGCAGGTTCGCTGGACGTACGAGCGCGTGCCCTGGTACCGTGCACGCATGGACGATTCGGGCGTGACCCCCTCCGACATCAAGACGCTCGAGGACGTGCGCATGCTGCCGTTCACGGACAAGTCCGTGCTGCGCGACACTTTCCCGTACGGCCTGTTCGCCGTGCCGCTGGACGAAGTGGTGGAACTGCACTCGTCGTCAGGCACCACGGGAAAGCCCATCGTGGTGGGCTATAACGAAAGCGATATGGCCATGTGGGCCGACTGCATCATGCGGCTCGTGCAGATGGCGGGCGTCGTGCCGGGCGATCGGGCGCAGATGGCCTTCGGTTACGGCATGTTCACCGGCGGCTTCGGCCTGCACTACGGGCTGCAGAAGCTGGGCTGCATGATGATCCCCGCCGGCTCCGGCAACACCGAGCGCCACATCGCCATGATCGAGGACTACGGCACCACCGTGCTGGTGGCCACGCCGTCCTACGCGCTGCACGTGTGCGAGGTGGGGGAGAAGATGGGCTACGATTGGGCGAAGTCCCCGCTGCGCGTGGGCCTGTTCGGCGGCGAGCCGTGCCCGCCGGGCCTCAAGGCCGAGATCGAGGATCGCATGCACATCGTGTGCACCGACAACTACGGCCTGACCGAAGTCATGGGGCCGGGCGTGTCGGGCGAGTGCCTGGCCTCGCGCGACATGCAGCACCTCGCCGAGGACCACTTCCTCTGGGAGGTCGTCGACCCCGAGACGGGCGATCCGGTCCCCGACGGCGAGATGGGCGAGCTCGTGCTCACGCCGCTGGGCAAGCAGGCCATCCCCGTGCTGCGCTACCGCACGCACGATCTGACCCGCGTGGTCACGGAGCCGTGCGCGTGCGGCCGCACCACGGCCCGCATGCAGAAGGTGCGCGCCCGCTCGGACGACATGCTCATCATCCGCGGCACGAACGTGTTCCCCTCGCAGGTGGAGGACGTGCTGGCCGGCATCGACGGCGTCACGCCGCATTACCGCATCGTCGTGGAGAGCGCAGGCGGCCTCGACCGCATGACCGTGCACGTGGAGCTCAAGCCCGAGGCGTTCTCGGACTCGTACGAGGACATGGAGAATTTGCGCCGCTCCATCGAAGACAAGCTCAAGGGCGTGCTGCTGGTGGGTGTGAAGGCGAAGCTCGTCGAGCCCGGCGGCATCGAGCGCAGCACCGGCAAAACCAAGCACGTCGAAGATTTGAGAAAGTAGAGGGTTCCGCGTGGAAGCCGCCTCGTCGTCCGCTCCCGTGGTGGGGCGGTTCGCTCCTTCGCCGACGGGGCGGATGCATGCGGGGAACGTGTTCGCGGCGTTGACGGCATGGCTCGTGGCCAAGTCGCAAGGTGGCCGCATCGTGCTGCGCATCGAGGACCTCGATGCCGAGCGCTCGAAGCCCGTCTACATCGATGCCGTGCAGCGCGACTTCGAAGCGCTGGGGCTGACTTGGGACGAAGGGCCGTACTTCCAGCACGACCGCACGGAGGCCTACCGGGCCGCGTACGATGAGCTGCGCGAACGCGGCCTTGTGTACCCCTGCTTCTGCACGCGCGCCGACCTGCATGCGGCATCGGCGCCGCATCGCGGCGAGAAGCCGGTGTACCCGGGGACCTGCCGGCATCTGAGCGACGGGGAGCGCGCCGTCCGCGCGCAGCAGCGCATGCCCGCGCAACGCCTCATCGTGCCCGATCGGGAGGTCGCCTTCGTCGATCAGGTGCAGGGATCCTACGCGCAGAACCTCGCCGCCGACTGCGGAGACTTCCTCGTGCAGCGCTCGGACGGCGCGTTCGCCTACCAGCTGGCCGTGGTGGTGGACGACGCGGCTCAGGGCGTCACCTCGGTGGTGCGCGGCGTGGACCTCCTGTGCTCCACGCCCCAGCAGCTCTACCTGCAGGAGCTGCTCGGTCTGCCGCATCCCGCCTACGCGCACATACCGCTGCTCGTGGCCGAGCGCGACCGGCGCCTGTCGAAGCGCGACCGCGACGCCGCCCTCGATGCGCTGCTCGCGCGCTTCAAGACGCCCGAAGCCGTCATCGGCCATATCGCCGGCATCACCGGCCTTGCGCCCACATGCGACCCCGCAACGCCCGAAGAGCTGCTGGCGACGTTCGATCTCGCCGCGCTGCCGACGACCTTCGACGACCTCGTGCAAGTGCGCTGGAGGTAAGCCTACCGGAGTCGCCCCGCCGCAGCGACTCCGCTGCCGTGGGCGCAAAACGGCACCCATGACGTTTTCTTGAGGCTATCCACTAGGAAATCGTATATCGAAAAATTCGCCATCAGGGGCTTTGGTCGACGTCGCACCCGCACGGCACGCGCAAATTGCCATGGGTGCCGTTTTGCGCCCACAACGGCGAATCGCTCGCCGACCCCCTGTTTTCTCAGCTGAAATTCCCTCACTCACGCATTTTGCGTGAGAATTTTCGCCATAATTCCTCCACATTTCATCCAGAATGCAGATAGTTTCGCCATCGTTCGCTGCCTAAAGTTAGCCCAACGGAGGAATGCAGCGAAGGGGGAGGCGCATGACTGCCATGCAAGATGAAACCGTCGTCGACGCGAAAGCCGTCGAGGATCGGCTGGCCGCAATCGAGGACGCGGTATGCCGCCATCCGCTCAACCGCGAGGTGCTCTATCGCATGCTCGCGTACTGCGCCGAGGAGCGCGCGTTGGACGACCTTGAGCGCGAAGCAGCATCCTGGCCCGAATTCGAAACCGCTACCCAGAACCAGTACCGCCTGGCCGAGCATCTCGTGCGCGCCGGCGGGCTGGATAGGATCGAGCGAGACGAGCGCGGCGCCATTGTCATGGAACAGGACAAGGAGGGGCTCGACGAGGACGCCGTCGACGACCTCGTGCGTTCCGTAGCGTTTCGCACCACCGAAGCGGGAGTGCGCTTCGTCGAGCAGCATCGCCCTCGGGCGCGCCTCGTGGAGTTGCTGCAGCTCGCGCCGGAACGCGCTGACGTGTATATCGAGCTGCTGGAGTTCGTCCGAGCTCGTCCGCGCGCCTACAACGACATCGCGGAACTGCTGCGCGGGCGCCCCGCGCTGGAAACCGTCATCGACGGCGAGCGGCGGCGCATGCAGCCCAGCGTGTTCGTGGACAAGCTGGAGCGCTCGGGCGCTTTGGTCTGGAAAGAAGGTTGGTGTCTGACGGAGGAGGGGGACGCGTTTCTACGGGATCTGAAGGCAAGCGAGTAGAACCATCATAAGGAGAAAGGTTGGAGAACATGGCTGAAACCACGTTGACACGTCGAAGCTTCGTCAAGGCGTCCGCTCTGGTGGGCGCGACGGCGGCGTTCGGCGCTTCGATGGCCGGCTGTATGCAGGAGGCTCCGCAGGAGCAGGCTCCGTCCGGCGGCGGCGCCGACGAGGGTCTCGTGAGGATGAAGACGTCCTGCCACGGCTGCATCCAGATGTGCCCGGCTATCGCGTATCTGAAGGACGGCGTCGTCGTAAAGCTGGAAGGCGACCCCGACGCGCCGGTAAGTCGCGGAAGCCTGTGCATCAAGGGCCTCAACCAGCTGCACACCATGTACAGCCCCCGCCGCGTGCTGCATCCGCTTCGGCGTGCCGGCGAGCGCGGCGAGAACAAATGGGAGGTCATCAGCTGGGACGAGGCCGTCGAGGAAGCGGCCACGCATATCTGCGACGCCATCGACAAATACGGCCCCTATTCCTTCTTCGCCAGCGTGGGCGGCGGCGGGGCCTACTCGTTCATGGAGGCCATGACCCTGCCCATGGCGTTCGGGTCGCCCACCGTGTTCGAGCCCGGCTGCGCCCAGTGCTATCTGCCGCGCTGGAGCATGTCGAAACTGTTCTACGGCGGCAACGACCAGTCCATCGCCGACAACGCCGTGCAGGAGATATTCCGTCCCGACCCCGACAACAAGGCCGAGGTCGTGGTGCTGTGGGGCGCCCAGCCTTCCGTCAGCCAGACGGCAGAATCGGGTCGCGGCATGGCCGAGCTGCGCGCCAAGGGCGTGAAGACCATCGTGGTCGATCCCAACTTCTCGCCCGACGCGGTGAAGGCCGATGTGTGGCTGCCGGTGCGCCCGGCCACCGACACGGGCCTGCTCCTGTGCTGGTTCCGCTACATCTTCGAGAACAAGCTCTACGACGAGCAGTTCACGAAGTACTGGACGAACCTGCCCTTCCTTATCGACCCCGAGACGAAGCTGCCGGTGAAGGCGCAGGAGCTGTTCCCCGACTTCCAGCAGACCACGCCCGAGAACACCCCGGCCTACGTCTGCTACGACCTCAAGACGAACGCGGTGGCGCCCTTCGAGTTCTCCGCGCCCGCCGACGCCGCAGTGGACCCCGAGATCTTCTGGACGGGCGACTTCGAAGGGAAGACGTACAAGACCGCCGGCCAGATCTACAAGGAAGAAGCCGATCCCTGGACGCTCGAGCACACCGCCGAGAACTGCTGGCTCGATGCCGGCAAGATCGAAAAAGCCATCAAGATCTACGCCGAGGCCTCCGTGGCCGGCATCGCCAACGGCGTGGCGTCGGATATGACCGAGTCCGCCTCGCAGGTGCCGCTGGGCTGCATGGGCCTGGACTCCATCATGGGCTACGTCAACAAGCCCGGCTGCACGATGACGCAGTACGGCGCCGCCGGCGCGCCGCCGACGAAGCGCCCGGTCACGTACAACAACGGCTTCGACGGCATGTTCTCGGACATGTACGGCATCGGCGCGGTCATCGGCATGAGCGATGCCGAGAACGAGGCGCGCGCCAAGAAGCTGGGGGAGGAGAACCCGCAGCAGAAGCTGGCGAACCAGTTGCTCGTCGATCGACTTGGCATGAAAGACCACAAGGGTCTGTACGCATGGTGCCACAGCCATATCCCCACGGTGCGCGAGGCCATCGCCACCGGCGAGCCGTACAAGCCGCGCGTGTGGTTCGACATGTCGGGCAACAAGCTGGCCATGCTGGGCAACGCGAAGTCGTGGTACGACGTGTTCCCCGAGGTCGACTACATCATCGGCCAGTACCCGATGCTCACCTCCTTCCACATCGAGGCCGCCGACCTCGTGTTCCCCGTGCGCGAGTGGCTGGAAGAGCCCATGGTGAACATGACCCAGCTCAACACCCAGTGGCTGCAGAACGAGTGCGTGCACATCGGCGAGACGGTGTCGCACTCCATCCCAGCCGCGCAGGTGGTGGCGAAATGCGCGGAGAAGATGGGCGGCGAGCTGCCCGGTCTCAAGCCCGGATACCTGGGCAGCGCCACCGAGGAGGAGGTCAAGGCCTCCGTCGCCGAGACGCTGCACGCGCCCAGCTGGGACGAGCTGGTGAAGGACGCCGACAAGTACGTGCCCTACGTCACGCCGGCCAGCGAGTACTTCCATTACGGCCAACATGAAACCGTGGTGGACGATGGCCTGCCTGCCGGCTTCGGCACCGAGTCCCGCAAGATCGAGGTGTACTGCCAGATCCTGCTCAAGCTGGCGCGCACGGGATATCCGTTCTGCTATCCGGAGCCGCAGGAGCCCTGCGAGGACTACAGCCCCATCTGCTCGTACATCGAGCCGGCGGAGAGCCCGCTGTCCGACGAGGAATACCCCTTCGTGCTCACGTCGGGCCGCGTGCCGTACTTCCACCATGGCACCATGCGCCACGCCGCGCTGTCGCGCGAGCTGTTCCCCACGGCCGAGATCCGCATCAATCCGGCGAGCGCCAAGGAGCTGGGCATCGAACATATGGATTGGGTGAAGGTGACCAGCCGCCGCGGCGAGGTGCACGCGCGCGCCTACCTCACCGAGGGCGTGCATCCGAAAACCGTGTGGATGGAGCGCTTCTGGAACCCGGAGTGCTACGACGAGTCCCAGACGAATCCGACGGCCGGCTGGCGCGAGTGCAACGTGAACGTGCTCACGAAGAACGACGCCCCGTTCAACGAAGTGTACGGCTCCTACACGAACCGCGGTTTCACGGTGAAGATCGAGAAGTCCCAGAAACCCGCGAACGTATGGGTGGAGCCCGAGGAGTTCGCGCCGTTCCTGCCGACTGAGGAAATGCTGTCCGAAGCTCAGACGAAGGATGTGTTCTGATGAGAAACTGCCTGGTTATCGATCTCGACCGCTGCAGCGGATGCGACGGCTGCGTTGCGGCCTGCAAGCTTGAGAACAACGTCGATTTGGGCGTGTGCTACAACCGCGTGCACGCCGTGGGACCCACGGGCACCTTCCCGGACATCGAGCAGTACTGGATTCCCCTGCAATGCCAGCAGTGCGAGAACCCCGGCTGCATCGAAGTGTGCCCGACGGGCGCATCGTACCGCGATGAAGCCACGGGCGTGGTGCTGGTCAACGCCGAGGAGTGCATCGGCTGCGAATCGTGCCTGAAGGGCTGCCCGTACAACGTGCGCACGCTCAATCCGAACACGAACGTGGTGGAGAAGTGCACGTTGTGCTTCCAGCGACACGAAGAGGAGAACTGGGTGCCGGCGTGCGTGCACAACTGCTGCTGCGGCGCGCGCTACTTCGGCGACCTGGACGATCCCGACAGCTCCGCTGCGAAGGCCGTTGCGGCGGCCGGCGCGGAGAACTGCCACCAGCTTGACGATCCGCACGGGCTCAAACCGGCGACGGTCTATATCCTGTCTGCCGCAACGGCGGCATGGCAGGGCGATCCTGTGACGACGGACCGCGTGTCCGCATCGTAAGCCCGCGCGCTGCAACCCGTCCCGGCAGGCCGAACCCCTCCCAAGGCCTGCCGGGACGCGGCGGCGCGTCCAAGCCAGGGGTCGAGAAGCAACGAGAAAGGGGAGTCACGATGATGGAGACGCAGACCTGCGCGGGCCTCGTGTCGGCGCTCGAGGGCCGCGCAGCGTTCTACGACGTGGTGGCGGCGCTGTACTACAAGCCGCTCGCCCAAGAGCAGATCGACCGCATCGCCGAGGGAGGCCTTGCGGCATTCGCCGGCGCGGGAGAGCTCATGGCGGAGGGCCTGCACGACATGGAGCGCGCGCTGTCGAAGCGGCACTCCGGCACGCGCCAGGAGCTGGCAGTGGACTTCACGGGCGCCTTCGCCGGGACGTCGTCGTGGAAAGGCCGCTACGCCACGCCCTACGAGTCGGTGTTCACGAGCGAGGAAGGCCTGCTGTTCCAGGACTCCTACCACGAGGTGTACCGCCTGTACCGCCAGAACAGCGTGCGGAAAAGCCCCGGCTACGACTTCCCCGACGACCACCTGTCGTACCTCTGCGAGTTCCAGGCTCTCCTGGCGAGGCGGGCCGTGCGCTCGCTCGAGGCGAACGATGCGGAATGCGCGCTCGAGCAAGTGCGCCTTTCGCAGCACGTGCTGCACGACCATATCCTGTCGTGGTTCGACGACTTCGAGGAGCTGGCGCTGCGCTTGGTGAAAACGCGTTTCTACCGCGGCGTGCTGAAGATGAGCAAGGGCTTCTTCCTGTTCGACGCCGAGGTGCTGGCCGATATGGCGGAGGAGTTGGAGAGGCTATGACGTTCGCGCTGGTGCTCGCATGCACGGTTGCCGCCTGCTTCGCGCTGCGCAACCCCCTCAAAGCCTGCCCGATGGCGTTCTATGCGGCGGCCCTGCTCGTGGACGTCGCCTTCGTGGCGGGGACGTTCTGGGGCATGCCGCGCGAGGTGTGGAGCGTGTTCTTCGTCCTTATCCAGAAATGCCTGCTGCCGCTGGCTCTGTTCGTCGTGGTGATGTACATCGGCGTGCTGGATCGCGGATCGCGCGCGTGCATGTGGCTCAAGCCCGTGCGCGCCGAGCTGTCCATCGTCGCCTGGCTCCTGTCGCTCGGCCACGTGGCCGTGTACGGGGCCACGTACCTGCCGCGGATCGCGACGGGCGGGGCGACGAACGGCAACGTGGTCGCCTCGTTCGCGGTGGCCGTCGTGCTGCTGGCGCTGCTGGCCGTGCTGGGCGTCACGTCGTTCAACCTGGTGAAGAGGCGCATGCGCACCGAAACCTGGAAGAAGGTGCAGAAGCTCGCCTATCCGTTCTTCCTGCTCACGTACGTGCACCTACTGCTGATGCTGGCCCCTTCGGCGCTGCATGGCGGCGTTGCGGCGACGACAAGCGTTGCGGTATACTCGATCGTGTTCGCGGCATACGTCGTTTTGCGGCTCGTCCGCGCGGCGAAGGATCGCCGTATCCGCGAAGCCGTCTGACGCTCGAGGGGAAGCGCGCGGTTCGGGCTGTCGTCCGTTTCGGGAGGGGGAGTCGACGGCTTCATGAAGGGATTTTTCGAAAAGCTCGTCAAGGCGTACCCGTCGCTGCCGTTTTTGGCGTTGGGCGTCTGGCTGGCATGGGCCTACATCGCCTACAGCGGCACGGCATGGCTCTCCGACACGGAGATGAACGGCGCCAACATATCAACGATGTACATCGTGTCCACGCTGACGTTCGGCATCGTGCTCTTGGCGTCCACCTTTCGGGCGGCTCGCATACGGCAGCTGCTCGAACGCCCCGCCGTGGTGATCGCCGGCGGCGCGTTCGCTTCGCTCGGCTGCCTCGTCATCGTCCTCATCGGGCCGTACTACCTCACGAAGGTGCTTCCGTACGACCTGATCACCGCTCTTTTCTACATCGCCAGCGCCTGCACGGGGCTGGGCACGGCCGTCGTCGGCTTGAAGTGCGGGCAGCTCTACGGCGCCATCGCGCCGCGCAAGGCCATCCTGTACACGGCGCTGTCGCACGTGGCGATCGCAGTCATCTACTTCACCGTCATCGGATCGCCCTCGTGGCAGCCCGTGCCCGGCGGGCCGTCGCTCGCGGGCATCCTCGCCTTCGTGGGCATGCCGCTTGCGGCAGCCGGAGCCGCCGCGCTGTCGTTCATCGCACCGTCGGGCGAGAAGGCGGAGCGCGCCGAGAGCCGCTCCCGCTTCCCGCGCTCGTTCTGGAAGCTGGCAGCCGTCACGTTCGCGTTCTCGTTCGTCGTGGTTGCCCTGCGCTCGATGCTCGTCGAGGTGTCGCCGATCGACGTCACGTTGGACAACACGCGCCTGGTCATGCTGCTGCGCATGGCGATGGCGCTCGTCTTCGCAGCGGCCGCCATCGGCGTGGAGGGCGAGCGGTTCGATTTCGGAAAGATCTACTCCGTCATCATGGCCGCCGTCGTAGCGCTCATCGCGTTCTGTCCCATCGTTGGCGTCACGCACCTTGGATGGAGCGCGCTCGTCACGTTCCTCTCGGCGGTCTTCGAATTCGTGCTGTGGTGCATCCTCGCGTTCGTGGTGTACCAACGCCACATCTCGGCCGTACTCGTGTTCGGCTTCGGTTATGGAGCGTTCATGGCGGGGTCGGGAGCAGGATGGCTGGCGGGCGTGCACGTGTTTCCGCAGATAGCAGCCACGGGCAACTCGATCGTGCTGTACCTCGTGCTGGCGTTCGCAGTGCTGGCCTGCGCGTTCGTGCTGTTCTCGGAGAAGGAGTTCGATCGTCTGTTCAAGCCCGAAGGGGAGGGGGAGGCCTCGCTCGACGACCTGCTGGGCGACGAGCTGCCCGGTATGCGCCCCGACGACGCTGACGCGCATACGAACAAAAAGGGGCGCTTCGGGCTGGCCATCGATGCGCTAGCCGATCAGGCGGGGCTGTCGCGACGCGAGAAGGACGTGCTGCGCTGCCTTGCCATGGGCTACGATGCCGGCGCCGCAGCCAAGCGCCTTCAGGTGTCGTGGAATACCGTGCGAACCCACACCCGCAACGTGTACGCGAAGCTGGATATCCATTCGCGCCAAGAGCTCATCGACCTCGTCGACCGCGCCACCGAACGTACGCAGGAGCGCTGATCAGACGAACAGAATCGAGAGCGCGGTCATGACGGCGCAGGCTCCCAGCAGCAAGACGAGCAGGCGCACGCCGTCCTTCTTGAAGCGATCCCGATAGTTCTGCTCGTCGCGACCCGCGAACAGCGTCCAAAGCAGGCTCAGGCAGAACGCCACCAGCGCTATGTTGTTGAGGATGGAGGAGGTTTGCGCGAACGCCGGCACGCCGGTCATCTTGCTCATCTCGTAGGCCATGAGCGTGGCCGTCACGGCGAAGCAGGCGACCATCACCCATGCCGCGCGCTTTCCCGTATTAGCGGTTCCTTCGGGGAAGAACGTGCCCTTCTTCGTCTTCTCGGGCTTGGCGATGAGGAACAGCCAGCGCCCGTTGTACAGCTGCACCGTCAGCAGCGCGAACGCGACCAGCAGCAACACGCCTAGAACCAAACGAGCGATCTCCATCCGCATTCTCCTTTGTTCCTCGCAAGCGGCGTCCGTCGCCGTTGCCGCATCGTAGCCGCAGCCCCGGGCGGCGTCTCCCGCCTCGTCGTTTTCACGTCCTTGGAAGTATACGGCATGCACGGCCCTTCCGACCACCACGTGACGCGAGATGTCCCGAAAGCGGAAGGGTCTCTCGCACGGTGCGTCGTGCGAGCACGATGTTTCGGGAGCTCGCGTCGTCGTGCTTCGAGCGAGGTAGATCGGCCCGAGTCGCTACAGCCCCGCCGCGACGGTCGCTTCCATGGGATCCCGTTCCTTCCGCTAGAGCGCGACCGCGATGCCGCTTGCCAGGATGGCCGCCGCGTAGAACGCGCCCAATGCGATGTTCGCGCTACACACCTGCGCCATGGCGCCGATGCGGGCCTGCGGCGCCAACGGGTTGCCCAGCAGCGCCTTGAGCAGGGGGTAGCTTGCCAGCAGCATGAACGGCATCACCAGAAGCCCGTTCGTGAAGAACGCAGCCACGAGCACGACGATGGCGGCCACCCAGGCGTACACGACGCCGTGGTACAGCTTGCGCGCCCGCTCGCGCCCCAGCAGCACCGACAGCGTGCGGCGTCCCGATTCCACGTCCTTCTCAACGTCGCACGTGTTGTTCGTGAACATGATGAGCCCCACGCCCAGGATGGTGGGCACGGCCCACAAGAGCGCACGGAGGTCGAACGTGCCGGAAAGCGCCTGGTAGCACGCCAGCGGAATGAGCCCGCCCATCACGAACCCGCTGACCAGCTCGCCGATGGGCAGGTACGAGATGGGCGTCTTGCCCGCCGAGTACAGCACCACGACGACGGCGCCCGCCGCGCCGATGGCGAGCGGGATCCATCCGGCGATCCAGATCACGTACGCCCCCAGCAGAAACGCCGCCGCGAGGAACCCGACGGCCAGAGCCAGCGCCGCGCGCGGGTTCACGTTGTTGTACACCAGCACCGCGTCGGTCGGGTCGACGTTGTCGTCGGCCGAGTCGGCGCCCTTCACGTAATCGTAGTAGTCGTTGAACGTGTTCACCGCCGACTGCATGAGCACGCAGATGACCAGCAGCACGCATACCATGGTCGCCGAGATGCTGAAGGAGGTGACGGCCGCCGCCGCGGCGGCGACGAGCACGGGCAGGATGGCGGCCGGCCAGGTATGCGGCGCGGCCAGCTGCCAGGCCATGCGGGGGGTCAGTCGTCCGTACGCGCTAGCGGTCATGCTTCGGTTCCTTTCTCGGGGTCGTACGTTTCGCGGCGTCGGGGAAGCCAGGTGGGCGGGGCGGGCTTGAAGCGCTTGACGGTCTCGTCCTTGAGTATGCCTCCGAGCGAGCCCAGCGTCTGCCAGATGAAGCTCTTCGTCTCCGCGTCCAGCTTCGAGCGCGCGCCTAAAAGCTGCCTCGTGTTCGCGAACAGCTTGGTTTGGAACTCGCTCCAGGTTCCGGCCTCGGTGGAGGCGAACAGCTCGTAGATGGTGTCGATGAAGCGCTCGCGCTCGTCGGGAGCTTTGCTGCGCAGCCACGCGTCAAGCGCCTCGTCGAAAAATACGGCGGAGGGGTTGAGCGCCTCCTGGTACACGAAGTCGTCGTCTTCGGTCAACCAGGTGAAAGGCTCGTGCTGGAACACCGACATAGCCGAGGATCGCACCACGCGGTAGTCGGCGCGGCGCTCGAGGATCATGCCGAACGCCGACGACTCGGGCACGGTCTTGTGCAGCAGGGCGTGGAATCGATCGTCGTCGATGCGCGGCGAAGGATCGTCCAGAAACGACGGCCCGTCGTGGTTGAACACGCCGCGCAAGCGCTCGAAGGCGCTCTCGTCGGCTACGAGCGCAGCATACTCGGCGAGGTTGCCGCCCTTGGAGTGCCCGCCGACGATGAGCGGGCAGGCGAGCGCCGACGCCACGCCCGACAGGTACGCCGCCGCCGTGCATTGGGAAGGGATCACTTCCTTGAAGCAGAGGTTGAAGTCTTCCTTCCAACCGGCGAAACTGCCGTCGGTGCCGCGATACGCGAGGTAGGCGACCTCGCCGTCGGCGGCGGGGAACGTCAGCGTGACGGCGGAGAATTGCTTTTCCACGATCTCCGATCGCTCGTTGGCATAGAACGAGGCGCGCACGTCGCGCATGCGGCGGCTTGCCGACAGGACGTGCAGAAACGCCTCGGTGTCCTTCGCGTCCTCCATCCAGCTGTGCGCGGTGAGCGCTTCCCAATCGGACAGCATCACCACGTCGTGCAGCAGGACGCCGTCGGGGGAAGCGAGGTCGACGCCGGGCGCCACCTCGTAGTTGAAGTACGCGAGCGTCGCGAACACAAGCGAGTCGACGGGGTTAAACGGTGATTCCGCGAAGGTGCGCTGCTCTTCGGCCATATACGTTACGATATTCCTCATGCGAACATTGTAGCCGATTGCAAAGGACGGACAGCGAAGCCATGCGGGTTTGCACGCCAATCACCATACGCTATGCGGAGACCGACATGATGGGCATCGTCTACCATGCCAACTATCTGCTGTACTTCGAGGATGCGCGCACGCGGTTCCTCGAGGCTATCGGGTTTCCGTACGACCATATCGAGCAGGCGGGCTACCTGTCGCCCGTCACGCATTTCGAATGCGACTACGGCGCGCCTTTGCGTTACGGCGACACGGCCGTCGTGCGCACGCGCGTAGTGTCCTCGCGCCCGACGAAGACCGTATACGCCTACGAGGTGTTCCGGGAAGGCCAGGATCTCGACGTCGAGAAGCCCTGCTGCACGGGACGGAGCACCCATTGCCTCGTTGATGCCGAAACGTTCAAGCCGGTCAGCCTGAAGCGCGCCGTGCCCGAGCTGTACGAACGCTACCTCGAAGTCCTCGAACCCGAGGAGGGGGAGAGCCGATGAGCGCGCCGCATCGCATCCTATTCGTGTGCCACGGCAACATATGCCGCTCAACCATGGCTGAGTTCGTGATGAAGGATCTCGTCTCGCGCCGAGGCATGGCCGACGCCTTCGTCATCGGGTCGGCAGCCACGCACGACGACGAGATCGGAAGCCCCGTGCATCACGGCACCCGCGCCGTGCTGGAAGCGCAGGGCATCGATTGCTCCGGCAAGACCGCCCGTCGCCTGCGCCGCGCCGATGCTGACGAATGGGACCTGTTCGTAGGCATGGACGAGGCGAACATGCGCGATATGCGTCGCCAGCTGGGACGGGCTGCGGATGGCCGCTGCTTCAAGCTGCTCGAGTTCGCCGATTCCGCGCGTGACGTGGCCGATCCTTGGTACACAGGCGATTTCGACGTCACGTACGACGACGTGCTGGCCGGTTGCGCGGGGCTTCTCGCGTGGTTGGACTCCGGCGCGCCCCGCTCGTAGGAGCCTCGCGTGGATATCGCCGTTCTCGACGCCATCCAGCAGCATCTGCGCACGCCGCTGCTCGACCAGATCATGCTGCTGGCCACGCATCTGGGAGACCTCGCCCTCGTGTGGCTCGTCGCCGGCGCCGTGCTCGTCGCGCAGCCGAGGTACCGCAGGTGGGGCGTAGCCGTGCTCCTGGCCGTCGTCGCGACCGCGATCCTCGGCATGTTCGTGCTGAAGCCGCTGTTCGGGCGCGCACGGCCGTTCGTCGCCTACGAGTTCGCCGGTCTGCTCATCCCGCCGCCGTCGGGCGATTCGTTCCCCTCGAACCACTCCATGGTGTCGTTCGCCGCTGCCGCGGCGCTGTGCTGTCTGCCGGGGAAGGGCAGAGGCGTGCTGGCGCTCAAGGTCTCGGCCGTGGCCGTCGCATGCCTCATCGCCTTCTCGCGCCTCTACCTGTACGTGCACTATCCCTCCGATATCCTGGCGGGCGCCGTCATCGGCATCGCGGTCGGCATCGGTTCGGTTTGGCTCGTGGAGAAGACCTGGCCCGAATCGTCGTCAGACTGAAAGCGTTGCCGAAGAGGCCTCTCCCGTCGCGAGCCTCTAGGCCGACGCCCGCTTGCGCGCGGGTTTCTTCGCCGGAGCGGGCTTCTTCGGCCCGCCGTCCTTGCCGTCGCGCGCCTTGAGGCTGGCCGACAGGGCGTCCATGAGATTGATGATGTTCGACGGCTGGGCTTCTTGGCTTTCGGCCACGATCTGCTTGCCGGCTATCTTGTCCTGGATGAGCTGCATGAGCTTCTCCTGGTACGTGTTGCGGAAGCGGCTCGGATCGAACGGCGCAGTCATGCTCTCCACCAGCTGCTTCGCCATGGACAGCTCCTCGTCGGCCACGTCGGGGTGCTGGAGCGTCTTGGGGATGTCCTTAACCTCGCTCTGATAGTGCAGCGTCATCATGACCAGGTCATCGTCGTGGGGGATGAGCGCGATGGGCGTTTCCGAATTGCCCAGCACCGTCGTGCCGATGGCGATCTTGCCTTCGTCCACCATGGCTCGTCGAAGCAGTTCGAGCGCCTTCTCGCCGCCGGGCTGGGCTACCACCTGGTAGGGCTTCTCGAAGTAGAGAGGCGGCACCTCGTCGATGTCGGAGAACTGCACGATCTTCATAGCGCGATCGGCATCGGTCTTGATGGCGTCCAGCTCCTCGTCGTCCACCACTACGTACTTGCCCTTCTCGTACTGGTAGCCTTTCACGATGTCTTCCGGTTTCAGCTCTCGTTTACAGTCAGGGCACGTCTTCACGTATCGCACGCGCTTCATGCTATCTTTGGCAAGTTGGTTGAACCGTACGGCGTCATCCTGCGTCGCCGTGAACAGCTCCACCGGGATGTACACGAGACCGAACGCGATTGCGCCTTTCCTACCGGCCATGACCTGCTCCTTCCTCGCGGATGCTTCTCGGCATCGTAGCGCGGGCTTGCCGTCTGCCTCGCTTCGGAGATCGACCGAGGACGAACTGCAACGATGGCGTTTTCACGCGGGCAAGCTGGCAGATGAGCTGAGGCGAGGAAAGGAGGCGGAAGCGGGCATGGACGAGCAGGTCGTCTATTGGATCGGCTTCTTCGTTGCGCTCGCGTTCATCGTGTTCGGCGCGGACGACGTGCTGTGGGACGTGTTCGCGCTGTTTCGCGGCACGGGCAAGAAGCGCGTGAAGCTGTCGCTCATCAACGAGAAGCCGCCGAAGATGCTGGCCGTGGTCATCGCCGCCTGGCACGAGGACGCCGTGCTGGGCGAAGTGGTGGACAACCTCGTGGCCTCCGCGCAGTACCCGCGCTCGCTGTACCGGGTGTTTTTGGGCGTCTATCCCAACGATGCGGCTACCGTGGCCGTGGCTCGCGCGCTCGAGGCGCGCCATGGAGGCACCGTGGTGTGCGTGGTGGGAGACGATCCCGGACCCACGTCGAAGGCCGCCAACATCAACCATACCGTGCGGGCCATCCGGGAATACGAGGCCGAGCGCGACGTGCGCTTCGCGAGCGTCACCATCCATGACGCGGAGGACGTGGTGCACCCCAACGAGTTCAAGATGACGAACTACTTGATCGACGACTACGACGCCCTCCAGTTCCCCGTGTTCCCGCTGCAGCGCATGCCGCGGCTGCGGCTGTTCTTCAAGACGTTGACCTCGTCCACCTACGCCGACGAGTTCGCCGAGCACCACTTCCGCACCATGGTCATGCGCGACGAGCTGGGCTTCGTTCCTTCGGCGGGCACGGGCTTCGCCATCGGCCGGCGCGTCCTCGACGCGTTTCGCGACGAGGAACTGCTGCCGCGCAACAGCCTGACCGAGGATTACAAGCTGTCGCTCACCTTGCGCATGCGCGGCTTCCGCGTGCACTACGTGCTTGAGAAGGTGCCGCGCGTCGACGCGCGCGGGCGCACCGTGTGGGACTACATCGCCACGCGCTCGCTGTTCCCGTCGACGTTCAAGGCGGCGGTGCGGCAGAAAGCGCGATGGGTGTACGGCATCACGATGCAGAGCGCGAGCATGGCCGATGTGTTCGGCAAAAGCGAGCTTACGTTCGCCGAGCGCACGTTTCTGTACAAGGACCTCAAGGCGAAGTTCGCGAACTTCGTGCTGCTGCCGGGCTACGCCGTGCTCGCGTACTTCCTCGTGCAGACGTTCGCGCCGCAGCTGGAGCTGCCCGTCATGTACCCCTTGCACAGCCCTTCGTGGTGGATGTGCGTGTTTCTGCTGTTCATGATGGTGGAACGGCAGGTGCTTCGCGGACGCGCGCTTGCGAACGTGTACGGCTGGAAGACGATGGCGTTCTCCATCCTGCTGCCGCCGCTGTTCCCGCTCAGGCTTCTGTGGGGCAACCTCATCAACATGTGCGCGACGTTTCGCGCATGGCGGCAGAAGATCGCCTACGTGCTGCTGCGCGGACGAGAGGCCAAGGCGGCCGCCGCGCCGGTCGTCGAGCATCGGGGCAACGCGGCAGAGGAGGAGGGCGAAGGAAAGCCTGCAACGGACGGAGACGACGCGCAAACCTCGAATGCGACGTCTGCGCAGGAAGGTCCCGCATGGAACAAGACCGACCACGAATTTCTCCCCGCTTCGGTGCTCGAACGCTATCGGCGCCTTCTGGGCGACGCGCTGCTGGAGAGGGGTTTCGTGGAGCCAGGGCATCTGGAAGACGCCGTGGGATCGGCGCGTGCGCGCGGCGTGCGGTTGGGGCAGGAGCTGCTGAGGCAGGGATTGGTCGAAGAGAGGCACCTCACGCAGGCTTACGCCTTGCAGCAGCAGTCGATGCACGTGCGCGCACAGCCCGACCTCGTGCTTCTGGAGCTGATGGATCGCATGCCGTTCGCCGCGGCGGATCGGTTCGCCGCGCTGCCGCTGGTCGAGAGCGAAAAAGGATGGATCGTCGCCGTGGACGACGACCTTTCGTGCGCGGAGCGAGACGAACTGGCGTTTCTGCTGGGCGAACCGACGTTCTTCCTGTTCTCCAGCACAGCCGACCTGCTCGAAGCGTTCGAAGGCGCTCTCGCGTTCGACAACGCGGCGGAAGCTCCGCAACCTGCCGGGGCGGCGACGCTTCTGGAGGAGACGAGCGTAGAGCTGCCACAGGCGGGCATGGCGCTGGCTTACGCGCTGCATCTCGGCCGCTCGGTCGACGACATCGCTTGCGAGATGGGCCTCGCCGTGTCGCGTTTCTCCTAGTCGAGGGCGTCATGGAGTGCGCTGCATATGCGCTCGGCCGCATGTCCGTCTCCGTAGGGGTCGGGAGCGGCCGCCATGCGCGCGTACAGCGCCGCATCGCCCAACAGCGCCTCGCACGATGCGCGCACGCCTTCGTACGTCGTGCCGACCAGGGCGGCGCAGCCCGCTTCAAGCGCTTCGGGACGCTCGGTATCGTCGCGCAGCACGAGCACGGGCACGTCGAGGGCCGGTGCTTCCTCCTGCACGCCGCCCGAATCCGTCAGCATGAAGGCGCATCGTGCCATGAAGTTGGAGAAATCGGCGTATCCGAGCGGTTCGACGAGGGTGATGCGCGGATGCCCGCCCAGCGCCCTCTCGGCTATCGCGCGCACGGCGGGGTTCTTGTGCACGGGGTACACCACGCGCACGTCAGCGTGGGCGTCTGCCGTGTCGCGTACTGCAGCGAACATGCGCTCCATCGGTTCGCCCAGGTTCTCGCGCCGATGGCACGTCAACCCTAAGACGCGCAATCCGTCGAAATCGACCGCTTCGAGAGCCGGCTCCTCGAAGCGGTAGGAAGAGCTTACCGTTTCAAGGAGCGCGTCGATGACGGTGTTGCCCGTTACCCGGATGCTATCCGGATCGACGCCTTGCGCGAGGAGGTTTGCTCGGTTGCCTTCGGTGGGGGCGTAGTGCCAGGTGGAGAGGCTTGAGATAAGACGACGGTTCATCTCCTCGGGAAAGGGGGAGTACCGGTTTCCCGATCGCAGGCCCGCCTCCACGTGCCCCACGGGGATCTGTCGGTAGAACGACGCGAGCGCCAGCGCGAGAGCAGTGGTGGTGTCGCCGTGCACGAGCACTGCGTCGGGCGCCGCGAGCTCCAGCACGGGGGTCGCGACCGTCAGAATGCGCGCCGTGAGCCCGTCGAGCGTCTGACGGTCGCGCATGAGGTTCAGGTCATGATCGATGCGCAAGTCGAACGCAGCCGCCGTCTGGTCGAGCATCTCGCGGTGCTGAGCCGTCGAGAGCGCCTCGACCTCGAACGCCTTGTCGGCTTCGAGCGCGTTCAAAACCGGCGCCATCTTAACCGCTTCCGGGCGCGTGCCGAATGCGATGAGCACGCTCTTCCTGCGCTTCATGCAAGCCTCCGTTTCCTTGCGGCTCCAAGACGGAGGAAGGGCCGGCATATGCCGGCCCTTCTCGTTCGTATCCCGTTATGCAAGACGTCGGACGAGCGAAACGCATCCCAACACGCCTAGGAAGCATAGCAGGGAAACCACGTACCCCATGATTCCTCCTTGCAAAGAGCCTACGGTATCCATGGCGCACACGATACCATTCCGCAGACCGAACGCACCAAAGCGTTCATATCGGTTACCGTGCAGTATCCTAAACGTAACCGCCGCAGATGACGCGGACTCTAGCCTGAGAACAGCGCGGTAGACAGCGCCTGCTCGGCTCCGCTCGCCGGCCCCCATGCGTTGTCCGTGCGCGTGAACGGCAATTCCACCGGGTTGGATTCGGTCGGTTCCACCGAGCCGAGCGCTTCGAGCACCAGCTGGCCGACCTTCTCGTTGATCTGGTCGGCATCGAGCTCGGCCGTCTGCCCATCTTCTGCCAGCGCCGTCGTAGCCTCCGTAAGCGCTTGGGCGAACGCGTCGAACTTCTTGCAGGTAAGCACCACGGTCGCCGTGGCGCTGTCGCCGTCCACCTTCACCTCGTCGATGCGATAGTCGAATCCGTCGAGATAAGCGGCTATGAACGACTTGGCATCGATGCCGTAGGTTGCCAGCTGGTCTACCCCGCTGTCGGCCGCCAGCTCGTCGAGCAGCGCCTCGTCGTGGGTCTTCAGGCGTTCCAGCTCGTCGGTCACCCCCTGTCGCACCACTTCCTCCGCGCTCGGGCCGCAGGCGCCGAGCGATAGGGCTCCGACGCTCAGCGCGACCGCGGCAAGGCAAGCCGCCACGACCGTTTTAATGGGTTTCATCGTTTTCCCCTTCCTGGTATGCGTCGTTCCAGCATAAGGCCTTGCGAGCCTCGCGTCCATCCCGGTTTGTCGGCTTGCTGATCGGCGACGGCATAATGCGAGCGACCGTCTTAGAGCAACTCTAAGACGGTCGCATCGACCGCTGCAGAAGGAGGGGAGGCTAACCGTTCAGCAACGGCTCGGTGAACCAGTCGCGACGTTCCCAGTTCTGCCGTTCCATGATGCGCGCGAACGTTGAGGAGCAGAACCGACGAACCGCGGCCTGGGGATCGTCGTAACGCAACGCATCCTTTAGCCGCAGAAAGTACTCGGAGCTCTCGACATCGAAGAACGCCTCGTCGACATTCGCATCGCTCGACGACCCTTTCTCAACAAACGGATAGGCCAGTACGAAGAAGGAAGGATCGTTCGTAGCATCGTCGCCCGGCCAGAACCCGAATTCCACGAACTGCTCGTCGAAGGCGACACGCTCTACTATGGAAGCCGTGCGTTCGAAGGGACAGGGCTTTCCGGAGAACAGCACGGTCGTCATGTCGAAGGTGCCCCAGAACAGCGAAGGCGGGATCTTCTTCCCGCGAAACGGCGCCGCGAACCCGCTCAAAGCCGCGCGCGCGAACAGGAACTGACGGAAGCAGCGCCGTGCAGCCGCGGCATCGAACTCGCGCGCGATATTCTGCCGATCGAACGGAACCTCGGTGTGCATTTCCTGCGGGACGGTGTTGATGGCTATCGGATGCCCGATGTTTTCGAGCATCGCCGTGAAACGGCCGGACAGCTCGCTCACCGAGACGCACTCTTCGATAGGGAAACGCGCGCAGTCGCCTGCCGCGGTCATCGCGGCCATCTCGGCATCCGCGATGTTCAGTTTAATCTCGAAGCCGTCCGCGCCGAACGGGATCAGTCCGGTGGTGAAGCCGTTCGCATCGGCATCGAGCACCACTTGCTTCCATTCAGGTTGCGGATCCATCGATTGCAGCTTCGCTTTTCCCATCATCTGCAGCAGCATATGCACGGTGTCGCACGTGTCGCGCCACTCGCCGTACGTCAATACGTTCATATCTATCACCTCGCAGCCATCCTACGAGCGGACGAAGCCGGAACCGCCAGCCGCGGACGGTTCGTCAGACGTTCGTTGGCAAATCGGGATGCCGCCGTACTGCTTGCCCGGCTTATTCCGACGTCGCAGTTGAGCCTTCGCCCATGCGCGAAAGGACGATCACCGACAAAACAGGTACGTTCGGTAGCTGAAGAAGCATCGGCGTGCTCGGCTGCCCGCAAGCCGGTATCATTGCTCAAAATTTACCACTTTAGTAGGAATTAATCGAAAGGAGTTGCGAGCATGGGGGAGATGAAGAAGGAAGAGCGGGGCTCGTGGGCTGATCCGAGCGCTCTAGGGTTGTTCGGGCTGGCGATAGTCACGCTCGTGGCCTGTTCTCAAAAACTCGGCATCACCGACGGGACGGCGGCTGTCATGGGGTGGGCCATTTTCCTCGGGGGATGCGCTCAGCTTATCGCCGGATTGATCGATTTGAGGAAGAACAACGCATTCGGCGGCACCGCGTTTATCGCATACGGGTTGTTTTGGCTTGCCATGGCATTCGGCTGGGCGACGACCAACGGCATGTTCGGCTCTTATGCGGCCGAAACGTTCGATCCGCGCCAAACAGGAGCCGCTTTCGTGGCGTACCTCATCTTGACTGCGTTTATGACCATAGGAGCGCTGCGTACCACGAAAGTGCTGTTCTTCATATTCCTCGCCATTGATTTTCTGTTCGTCGGCTTGGCTCTAAGCGCGTTCGGGGTTGCTCGAGAAGCGACGCATATGCTCGCCGCGATCAGCGAGCTTGTTATTTCGCTCCTCAGTTTCTACTGCGCGGGCGCCAATATCTTGAACAATCACTTCGGGGATCAATTCCTATCGCTCGGCAACCCCTTCTGGTCGAAAAAACGTAAATTGAATTCTCGTAGGTAAAAACTTCACCTCCAGTCTTGCATAAATCATGTAAATGCGGATTCCGAACCGTG
>NZ_WWRX01000015.1:0-55247 GCF_009875575.1 Eggerthella sp. BIOML-A4
TGAATAATGGAGCTCCAGTGGCCTTTGATCGTGTTCACCACGCTGGTGGCGTGGAGCGCGGGGCTGTTCGGGACGCAGGCGCTGATGGCCGCGTTCGGCGTCGGGAAGAAGGCGCAGGTCCCGGCCTGGATCGCGAGCGCCGTCCTTCTGGCCGTCGGCGGGATCGCGGTGTTCTTCCACCTCGAGCACTGGGAGCGCATCTTCAACGGCTTCGGCCACCTGACGAGCGGCATCACCCAGGAGCTGATCGCCATCGTCGTGCTGGCGGCCGTCGCCGTGGCCTACCTGGTCATGCTGCGCAAGTCCGACGACGGCGCGAGCGTGCCGAAGTGGCTGGCGTGGCTGTCGGTCGCGCTGTCGGTCGCGCTGGTGGCCGTGATGGCGCACTCGTACACGATGGCCGCGAGGCCGGCGTGGGATAGCGTGCTGTGGATCCTCTACGTCCTGGGCAACGCCTGCGTGCTGGGACCGGCGACGTTCGCGTTCCTCATGGCCGCAGCGCCGCCCGCAGGTCAGCCCGCCGGGCGCGCGGCCGACGCCGGGGCTCCCGCAGGCCTCGCTGCCCTCGTAGGCGCCGCCGCGAACGCCCTGGCCGCCCTCGCCTTCGCGATCTTCCTCCAGCTCTCCGCCGGCTCCTTCGCCGACGTCGGCTACTACTTCGACCCGACGCATCCGACCGAGGCCATGGCCGACGCCGCGGCGACGGTCGGCGCGCAAGCGCCCCTGCTGTGGCTCGGCGCGGTCGCCGTCGGCGCTATCGTCCCGCTCGCGGCGGCCTTCATGGGCAGGCGCTCCGGCAACTGGAGGCTCTGGGCCCCGGTGGCTATCATCGCCGCCCTGGCGGGCGCCGTCTGCATGCGCGTGGCCTTCTACAACCTCGGCCTCAGCGTGTTCATGTTCTACTAGGATGGCTCCGCCGCGCCGCCGGTCCGGGCGGCGCGGCCTCCGGCCCGCCCCCCCGGGCGAATTGTTCCGCGTGAAACATCGGCAGCAAAAGAACGGATGTTTCACGTGAAGCATCCGGGTTCCGCCCCTTCCGCACCCCTCCGACCCCGAAGCCCCCTCCGAGCGCGGTTCGTCTCCCCAAACCCCCTTGCAAACGACGGATCGCCCTCGAAGGGGGCTTCGAGGTCCCGGGGTTCTTCGGCATAGGCGCAAATCGATACCCTATGACAATCCTCGCATCGTTCGAGATCGCACGTTGCCGAAGGTTCGAGACGCAACCAGGCCTAATGCGGGCGATCTGGCTTAGAAGCGCGTTCCAAGCGTGCGCAAGTTGTCATGGCTGCCCATTTGCGCCCACGTGGCGGAGGAGGAGCGGAGGCGAGCCGTCACACCGCCTCTTCGCCACGTCGATCAGCCCCGTCCCCTCGGCTCGTCCGCGCTGCTCTCGCGTTCCAGCAGATCGATCAGCTCTTGCTGCGAGTGGACGTCGGCCTTGCGGTAGATGCTCTTGATGTGGCTCTTCACTGTCTCGTCGCCGATGACCAGCTCCTCGCGGATGTAGGCGCGGTTGCGGCCCTTCGCCAGCAGGAAGAACACCTCGATCTCGCGCGGCGACAAGCGGCAGCGGCGGGCCAGGCGCGTGCCGGCCTTCTCGAAATCGGACGCGGCGTCGGCTTCCTCCATGGGCTTCACGAAGCCCCAGCCCGTGTTCGCCGAGCCGCTTCCCATGGCGAACAGCGCGATGATCAGGATCGCGAAGATCACCCCGGCCGACACCATGGCCAGCCCCAGGTCGCTCTGGACGAACGTGAGCGCGATGGCGGCGGCTACCGATCCCACGAACTGGCCCAGCTGGATGCACAGCAGCCCCCAGCCCACCACCCATCCCGTAGGCACGCTGCCGCGCGAAGCCAGCACGGGCCACAGCGCCCACAGCACGATGTAGAAGTACTGGTAGCCGAACTGGTGCACGGCGGTGCCGATGACGTTCCAAGGCTCGTGCATCGGCAGGAACAGGAACCCTGCCGCCATGAGCGGCAACGCGATCTGGTACGTCAGGTGGTCGAAGTCCATCTTGTACACGCTCATCGCGACGAACGCGGCCAGCGCCCCGCCCGCGATGGCGATGATGTTCAGCTGGTCGCGCACGCCGATCCATTCGTCGCCCACGGGTGCGATAAGCCCCTTCATGACGCCGAACGACACGCCGAAGAACACGGCGATCACCATCATGCGCATGGGTGGCACCGCGCGCACGCGCACGTTTCTCATGGCGCGCGGCGGCCGCGGCACGCTGCGCTTGAAGTGGACGAAGCACCCCATGCTGATCAGGGGGAGCAAGGCTACGATCATCTGCGCCGCGTCGATGGGCAGCAGGCTGATGACCAGGTACGCCACGGCTGCGAGCAGCAGCGCCGCCACGCTGTAGTTCACCGTGCGCTGCGACCCCAGCGAGGCCAAAAGCTCGGCCCACAGCACCACGACGATGCCGCTGCCCACGCCGGTGAGCAGCGAGCCGGCCAGGTAGACGGTCGAGGCACCGCCGCCCGTCATCACGAGCGACGGATGGGAGATGGCCAGCGTGCCCAGCGCGGTGAGCGCAGCGGCGAGCGCGGGGAGGCATCTTACGTCGGAAAGCGGGTTCCTCAAATACGAGAGCAGCAGCAGGAACGCGATGGTCACCACGTTCGCCAGCAGCGAGGTCACCCACAGCGGCTCCAACGCGATGGTCGAAAGCCCTGCGGCCGCGCCGGCAGATCCCGACGAGTTGAGCAGCGTCCCCTCGGCGTAGAACAGCGAACTCCAGAACACGCACCAGATCCAAGTCCAGTGCGCCGCAAACCCCAGCAAATCGGGCGTGCGCCACAGCTCTTTGCGCAACGATGGTGTCATCCGCATCCTCCCCTGCATGCATCGGCCGCCTCTGCCGCGCGATGCGCGGGCGGGCGGTTTCGGCAGCTTTCCCCGCCAGAGATTATACGCGCAGGCGTCACCCTTTCAGCATCGCTTGCGCGAAAAGGCATCCCCCAGGTAGGGGGAAATCGGGCGGGGGAGGCGAAGTTCCCCCGGCCAACGGGATGATGACCTGCAAGGTCGGGCGTACAGTCGGGGCAACGCGGCGACAAGGGGCCGCGGGTAGGCAACGGAGGAGGGAATACTCATGGAGGAAGAGAAGAAGCAGGGTCTTTCGCGTCGTGCGTTCTTGGGTCTGGGCGGCACCGCGCTCGCGGGCGCGGCGGTTGCCGGGCTGGCGGGGTGCGCTCCGCAAAGCGGCGGCGATGCGGCCAAGGCGACGACGGAGGGTGCGTCGGGCGGAACGACGGGCGGCATGCCGGTCGCCGAAAGCGGCGCCTCGGCCGGCCCCGACGTGGCCGGCATGCACAGCTGGGAGATCGCGCCCGAAGCCATCTCCGCCGACAAGATCGCGAACACCGAGGACTGCGACGTGCTCGTCATCGGCGCGGGTCTGGGCGGCTGCTGCGCCACCATCGCCGCGTTGGAAGAAGGCGCGAAGAAGGTCATCACCATCGACAAGAACCCCGAGACGGTGGTCGCGCGCGGCGTGCACATCGCCGGTTTCCACACCAAGGTGCAGCAGGGCCTGGTGGACCAGGGTCTGCTGGAGGAGCCGAACTACAACAACGTCGTGCGACGTTGGATCAACTGGGCGCAGGGCCGCGTGAAGGAGCCGCTGCTGTGGGAGTTCGCGCGCAAGAGCGGTGCGTGCTTCGACTGGCTGTACGACCTGGCCACCAAGAAAAACCTCGAAGCGCTTCTGTGGGACGGCTACTACAAGGGCCCCGATTACACCGAGTACCCGGTCACGCACATCTTCTACCAGGCCGACAAGTACGAGGAAACCATCAACTTCACGTTCTACCAGGGCTCGGGCGTGGGCGACGTGTACGGCAACGCGGTGCTCGTGCCGGCGCTGTACGAGACGATCGCCGATATGGGCGGCGAGATCCGCTGGAGCACGAAGAGCGAGCGTTTGGTTCGCGACGGCAACGGCCCGGTGACCGGCGCCATCGTTTCCACTGGCAAGGACGAGTACATGCAGATCAACGCGAAATCGGTTGTCATTGCTTCGGGCGACTACGCAGCCGACGACGAGATGTTCCAGTACTACTCGCCCATGACCGCCTACGCCATGGACGGGCGCTTCTACAATCCGCCCGACTGCGACACCGGCGACATGCACAAGCAGGCCATCTGGGCGGGTGCCGCCATGCAGAAGTCCGAGCCGCACGCGGCCGTCATGCACCTCGACTTCGGCGCGGCCAGCTACGGTTTCCTGCACGTGAACTGGGAAGGCAAGCGCTTCAAGAACGAGGACGTGAACACCCAGTCGAAGAGCGTCACGAAGGCGCTGCAGACGCAGAAGGACGCCTGGACCATCTACGACTCGCACGGCTTGGAGCAGGTGAAGACGCAGATGGACGCCGGCCTCGGCGGCGGCTTGCAGTGGGGCCAGCTCACGCAGCCCGTGGGCGGCGAGTACAACCTGGAAGCCCAGCAGATCGTGCTCGAAGGCGAGATCGAGAAGGGCCAGACCGTGAAGGCCGACTCGCTGAAAGAGCTCGCGCAGAAGATGGACGTGCCTCCCGAGAACCTCGAAGCCACGGTCGCCCGCTACAACGAGCTGTGCGATCTGGGCAAGGATCTCGACTTCGGCAAGCGCCCCGAAGTCATGGGCAAGGTGCAGGACCCGCCGTTTTACGCCGGCAAGCTGGTGGCCAGCCTGCTCACCATGTGCGGCGGCTTGCGCACCAACGTGGATGCCCAGGTGCTCGACGCCGAGGACCAGCCGATCGAGGGCCTGTACGTGTGCGGCTCGGCTGCCGGCGAGTTCTTCGGCGCGGGCGACTATCCCACGTACGTGCCGGGCATCGGCCACGGCCGCTGCGTGACCTTCGGCCGCATCGCCGGCATCAACGCTGCCGGTGGTGACGCCGAGGCCAAGATCCCCAGCCTCGACATCTAAGCGTTCCCCTCGCAGGTGCCGCCATCCCGCGGCGCCTGCATCCCCTGAAGCCGCCGCCCCTCCCTCCCGGAGCGGCGGCTTTTTCGCGTTCTGAGCTCTGGCGCGCGTTCTTCGACCCCCCCCCTCGCTCTTCGAAAGCGGAATCGGAAGGTGTTTCTGCATTTTTTTCGACTTCGTGGCAAGAGTGGTCTTGCGAGAGGCCTTCTCATCAGGTCTTTTGCTGCTGTCAGAAAGCGCGTTCGTGAAGGGCGATAGGCGGATGCGGCAAAGCCCCTGGTGGCGCTACGTCTGTTTTGCCACGAAGTCGAAAAAAATGCAGAAGCGCATGCAAGTTCTGCTCCGGAGGCCTTCTCCCTAAAACCGGTTTCTAGGTCGCAACGGTTGCGCAACGCGCGCGCGATGCGTGGTGCGCGCACGGCGGCATGGGCGACAATGCGCTGGTAGTGAACATTCCGCCGAAGCGCTTCGGCCGCCTCGGGCGCGCCGACGTTCGGCTTGCGTCGAAAGGAACCTCCATGTCCGCATCCATCCATCCTCCCGTGCAACTGCATATCGTCCTCGACGAGGACAGCTACCAGGGCGGCGACAGCGTCGAGATGGCGCGCCGCTTCACGGCCGTCGCTCCCACCGAGGTGGTGCGCGCCGCGAAGGGCTCGCAGCGCGCGAACGTGCTGCGGTTCGATTTGGGCGACGACACGGTCACCGCCGAGGCCGACGACGATCCGCTGTGGCGCGATGCGCTGGCCACGTGGCTCGACGAGGAGTTCGCCGAGACGTCTGCCCTGGTGGCGCGCGAGAACGATGCCAGGCAGAACAATGGCGAGCAGCCGGTGCCGTTCACCTGGGCCGAGGTGAAGTTCGGCGCGGGGCCGGTCATCGCCATCCGCATGAAGGATTCCTCCATCCCGCCCGAGGCTGCCGGCTTCGTCGCCCGTGCGCGCCAGCTGCTTGCGGGGGGTGCGTTCGGCGCGGATGCCATCGCCGCCATCCGCATTCCCGCGTGCGCGAGCATCGAGGCGCAGGTAGCCGACGCGCATCGTACCAACTATCTGGAATCGCAGCTGTACGAGGCGGCGCACCGTCCCGAAACGCAGGAAGTCGACCGATATTCCGAAGAGGTGGACCTTGCGACGGGCGAGGGGTGGACCGACGAGCTGCAGGGCTCGCAGTCGAAGCGCGATGCGCCCACGGACAGCGAGCTTGCCGAAGCCGTGGCCGAAGCGGAGGCTGCGCTGCGCCAGGGCGTTGATCCCTCGGACATCGCCGCCGAGGAGCGCGCGGCGGACGCCGATGCCGGCGATGTCGCAGCGAGCGTGACGGAGGTCGAGGCCGTTGGTCGTGCGAAGGGCGATGTCGATACGTCGGGCGAATCCTGCGCGCTCGAAGCGGGCGGCGTACCCGAGCATCTCGACTACCGCGTGTGGAACGTAGCCTACGCCGACGGTACGTCGGTGCGCTTCGACTCGGTTTTGGGCGAAGCGCTGCTGGACTAGCGCGGCGCGCCCTACCAGAACAGCTCCGGCTCCTTCCGCTCGAGGCATTTCGATTCCAGCATGGCTATCACCGCGTCGGTGGATTCGCTCGAGAAGTATTTCGCGTCTTCGGGGCAGCTTTTCACGCAGGCGCAGCAGTGGAGGCAGCCCTCGCCGATGAGCGCGGGATCGTCTTCGTCGATGATGCCGAGCGGGCAGCGCGCCGCGCAGATGCCGCAGCTCGTGCACGCGTCGGTGGTGATGGGGCGCACGTCGGCGCCGGGCTTGAGCTCTTTGTAGGGGCGGTTTCCCTTGATGGCGGGTTGGGGCAGACGGCTTCCGCGCGCCAGGCGCTCGCCCAGCTCTCGGCCGAAGCGCTGCGCTGCGGCTACGTCCGCGTCGTCGGGGCGGCCGGTTCCCACGCGGGCCGTCAACGAGTGCTCGCCGATGAACGCGCCCGCCGCCACCACGTCGAACCCGCGCTCGCCTAGCAGGTCGGCGGCTTCCAGCAGCGCGTCGTCGAAGTCGCGGTTGCCGTACAGCCCCACGATCACGGCGGGCGTATCTTGGCCGATCAGGTGTGCGAACTCGTCGCGCAGCAGCGCGGGCACGCGCCCGGCGTACACCGGGAAGCCGAACACCAGCACGTCGTCGGCGCCGCACGAGACGTCGGCCGGACGATGCCCCGGCAACGTGAGATCGACGATCTCGACGGAAGCGCCAAGCGGCGCAGCCAGCGCGCCGGCTACCTCTTCCGCGACGGTTTTGGTGGTATGCGTGGGGCTGAAATACGCGACGCGAACGATCGACGGCATAACGGTTCCTCTCTTCTCCGACAACCCCACGATGATACTCCTTTTCATGCCCGGGTGGCGTTCGCCGAACGACGAAGAGCCCGGCGGGAGGGGGTGCCGGGCTCTTCAAAGTGGGGGGGCGGGAGAAAGCCGCCCTGTGAACGGGATGTCCTACGTTGTCGCGCGTTCGCGAAGCTCGTGACAGGTGCCGCATTCGAAGGTTCCCCGATGATGGCACTGGGCGCAGTAGCGCATCGAGTCTTTGGGGAGATCCTTGGAGTGGTTGTTGTGGCAGTCGGTGCACGTGGCGGGGTTCTCCTCGTGCTTCTCGTTCGAGGGGACGTCGTGGGGGTTCACCGTGGTGCCCTTGTCGTCGGTGAGCGCCGTGGAGTCCGCGGTCTTGGCGGCCATCTCCTCCATCGTGCCGTGGCACGAGATGCAGGTCTCGGGGTCCACCGTGACCACGGTCGCCTTGGTGGCGGCCTTGTCGCCGAACTTCACGTCGGCGTGCTCGGTCGAGAGCGCGGCCTCGTCGGTGTGGCACTGGACGCAGGTCACGCCCTCGGCCTCGTGGGCCGAGGCCTGCGGGCAGGACGCGTCGGTCGCCGACGCGGCCTCGACGGTGTGGCACATCGAGCAGTCGGAGTCCATCGTCCAGTTCACCGGCTGGCCGTCCATGGCCGAAGAGCCGCCGTTCCCGTCCTTCTGCTCGGACGCCGCCGGAGCCGAGGGCTCCGCCTTCGGCGCGCAGCCCGCGAGCGTCCACATCGCGGCCGTGAGCGCGAGGACGACGCCGAGGACGGCGAGCACGACGAGGCGCCGGTCGGCGGTGTGTGCTTGCACGGTCATGCGCTTCTCCTTACTTCTTCTCGTCCCACGCGTCGAGCGACGCCGCGTGACGGGCGGATATGCGTCCCCAGATCATGTTCTCGGCCACGTTGCCGCCGGTGATGCCGTACGTATGCGAGTGGATGTTGCCGAAGCTGCCGGCGCCGTACAAACGCGGGATGGGTCGTTCTGCGAACACGTCCAGCACCTGGCCGTGTTCGTTCTTCATTGCGCCGCCGAGCGTGGAGCACGAGCCGGGATACACCGTGTAGGCGTAGAACGGCGGGTTGTTCAGCGGGTTCAGTGTGGCGGGCGAGCGGTGAAACTCGGGATCCTCGCCGTTTTCGCAGACCTGGTTCCAAGTGTCGATGGTGGCCTTGAGCGTGCCGACGTCCATCCACTTGTCGATCTCCTTCATCTTGGCGGCGAGCTCCTCGATGGTGTCGGCCTTGATGATCCAACCCTTGTCCACTTCGGCCTGGTTGTCGTCGGACCAGCCTTCCCAGTCGCGCAGTTCGTCGGGGAGCATGGTGGTGAAGTTGCCGCACTCGAACCAGTCGCCTTGGCGCGTGGACATCGGGCCGGCTTCGAACAGCGTCTGGTCGAACACGCACCAGCTGGGGCAGTGATCGTAGTCGCAGATCTCGTCGTTGAAGTGCGTGAACGCGTGCCATCCGTTGTGCGGGGAGCCGATGCGCATCTCGTCGACCCAGCGCTTCCCCAGGCGATCGGTGTAGATGAATGTCTGATCCGGCGGCATGATGAGGATGAGGAAGTCGTTCTCGGGATCGCGCGTCCACATGCCGTACATAGCGCCGGCCATGCCCATATGCCACAGCTTGCCGCCTACCTCCTCGACCATCTTGATGCCGTCTCCTGTGTTGTACTTCCAGCCCTCGAATTTGAAGGGGTAGCATTTGAGGTACTTGCGCTTCATATCCTCGTTGAACTCGAAACCGCCCGTGCAGAGGATGACGCCCTTGCGAGCCTTGACCGTCTTCTCCTCGGAGCCGATCATCGTGGTGCAGCCGACGATCTCCTTAGTGTCGGGGTTCTGGATAAGATGCTCGTCATGGCAGTCGAACAGCACCTCGATGCCTAGATCCTTGCGCTTCTGGTCGAGGATCTCGAACGAGGCCATGCCGAATCCCGGAGGGTCGGCGATGGACTGGCAGCCCGCACCGCCCGGCAGGAAGGAGTACTCGGGAATGGTGCCTGCGATGGCCTGCTCGTTGATGTCGTATTCAAGTTCGTACTTGTCGGCGTATTCGCAGTTTCGCAGGCCTTCTTCGATCCAGGCGTCGATGACGGCCGAGGGCGTGTCCACGTCTTGCGTCATCTCGTGCCAGTACTGGCGCATGCCCTCAGCGTCCTTGATGACGGCGAACTCGCCGTTGTTGATGGAGCTGTTGCCACCGCCGCGCACCGGAGCCTTCTCCAGCACGAGCACCTGCTGTCCGCACTCGTCGGCGCCGATGAGAGACGCCCACATGCCCGCGCCTCCGTAGCCGATGACCAAGAGGTCGCACTCGTAGTCCCAGCTCTTCGGCAGCCACTCCTGCGACGCGCCTGCGTCCGACGAGCAGCCGGCCAGCGCGGCGGAACCTGCCACAGCGGCGGCAGCGACGCCCGCTCCCTTCAGAAACGAGCGGCGCGACAGCCCTCCCTGTTCTTTCGTGCTCATTGCCTCTCCTTCTCCTTGCATTGTTTTGGTTTCGCCTTGAACGGTCGGCGACTTCGTTTACCGTACGCGGGATGCGTTCGCTTGCCATCGAGTTCGACGCCCTATTTTTTCCTTGTCGGGAGATCGGCAGGTGGGAAGCATCGGGGCGGAGCCATTAGGGCGCTCCATCCGATATGCGATGAAGAGGAGATTGCTATACTGGGCACAGGGGACGGTGCCGCACCGCGCAAGGGAAGCGGGATTCGATGAAAGAGGGGAGCAATGGGGACGTGTCTGCGGAACAAGCTCACGGCATTTTGCCCTGACTGGAAATCGTTGGATTTCTATATCGTGCTGCTCGGTCTTGCGTTCTGCCGAGCATGGATTGTATTGTGCCTTTCCGCAGCTGCAGTGACGACGCTCGTGACGAACTCGAACTGGGCGTTCCTGCTTGCCGGCTCCACCGCTGCCGCTGGCGTTGCCGTTGCAGCGCGACGCGCTGCAACGCAGGATCGATTCGAGGCGCGAATGCGCGGTCTGACGGGGGCGCTTACCGTGTCATGCGCTGTTGCGACACCGATAGCCCTGGCGTGCGGTCAGCCGATCGCCTTGGCGGCGCTCGTGGTCGTCGGAGGCGCTGCCTCGAGCTTCTTGCAGGTGCTGTGGGGAAACGAGTACGCTCGCCGCCCCGTGCCGTTCGCGCTTGCGTGCTATCCTGCCACGGCCGTCGTCATCGCGCTGCTCATTGCCCTCGTCATAGGCGAGCGAGGGTTTCTTGCGTTCTTCGTGTTTCCGATCATGTCGTTCGTGCTGTTGCTGGTGGAGACTTCGCGCATCGACAAAGAGCAGTCGCTCGACGGGGTCTCGGTCGAGCCGGCAAGGCAGCCCGAACGGGATCGGCCCGCCTTGTCGCGCAAATCCATCGCCCAGCTGATGGTGAGCATCGGGGTGTTCAGTTTCCTATGCCGCGTATTCGACTCGCTTCCCGGCGAAGGGGTGGTCGATCCTTTCGTCGTGTTCGGCGGCAGCTCGGTATTCGCTTTGGCGGTGGTGGGCGTCCTGTTTCTGCTGTTCGCGTTCTTGTGCGGGGATCGCTTCGAGCCCGTGTTTGCGTATCGCCTGTCGCTTCCGCTCATGGCGCTGGGCATGGCCATTGTCTCGCTGTTCTTCTATGACCATTGGGCGCTGTCCGTGCTGCTCATAGGCATCGGCTACGAGCTGTTCGATATCGTAACGTGGATACTGTTCGTCGATCTGGCGAAGCGGCGCGTGGATGCTTGCGGACGCTATCGGGTGTTCGGGTGGGGGGTGGCCGCAACATTGTGCGGCATGGGCTTGGGCTATCTCGCGGGAAGCGAGATTCACGCGCGTCTGCTGGTCGGAGACGTGCAGATGTCCACGGTTGGCATTCTATGCGTCACCGTGTTGGTGGTGACGGCGTTCCTCGTTATACCGGAAGGGACGATCGCTCAAGTAGTTGGCCGGCGAGGGCGCCTTCGAGGTGGCGAGCGCAACGAGGGCGCTACGGGGGAGCGCGCGGAGTCCTCATCGAAGATCTCGCCTGCTTCTTCATTGGAAAGGCGTTGCGAGGCGATAGCGGTCGAGCGGCGTCTGACGCCTCGCGAGAGTGAGGTACTCGTGCTGCTGGCGCGCGGGCGTACGTTGGCTATCGTCATGCGCGACTTGCAGATAGCTAAGGGCACGGCGCAGACGCACATCGAGAACGTATACGCGAAGCTTGGCGTGCACAAGCAACAGGAGCTCATCGATCTCGTCGAGGGCTTCGCTATCTCGGATGACGCCTGATCGGAGCAAAAATACGATGCTCCATCTGATGCAAGGGATCGGGGCGCGGGTATCATGGGGGATGCACAAGGTTCGACATACACAAGGAGGCATTTCATGGGACGCATCGTTCTGCCCGTATACACCCCGTACTATATTCCCAACGGCAACGAGGTTGCCGTCATCGAGACGTCGCGCGGCACGATCCGCGTACAACTGGCCGGCAAGGACGCGCCCGTGACCGCGGGCAACTTCATCGAGCTCGCCGCACGCGGGTTTTACGACAAGTTGAAGTTCCACGCGCACAAGCCGGGCTCCGTGGTGCTGGGCGGCTGTCCCACCACGCGCACGCTGGGGCCTGCGCAGGTGGACGCGGCGGCGCGCGGCATGATCCGCGGCATCCATCCCGGCACAGGCGACGCGCGCTACACCATCGTGGACGAGTGGGAGGCCAACCCGAACAACAAGCACGTGCTGGGAAGCCTCTGCATGGCGCACAAGTCCGAGCCGAACTCGGGTAGCTGCCAGTTCTACTTCTCGCTGTCCGAGCAGCCTGAGTTCGACGAGAAGTTCACCGTGTTCGGCCAGGTGATCGAAGGTATCGATACGGTGCAGGAGCTGGGGGTGGGCGACGCGATCAAAAGCATCGTCATCGAAGGCGCCGACGAGGAGGCGCTGGCCGAGGCGATCTCCCACGAGCTGCCGCGTCCGAAGTCGCCGAAGGAAGTGCTCGAGGATCTGGAGCGCGAGAAGGCCGAGCGCGAAGCGGCGGCCGAAGCCGAAGCGGCCGCGGCGGAAACGGCGGCCGAGTAGCTGGTTCCTATCGGGCGAGGGCGGCGTCGCCCTCGCCTATTCGTACGTCTCAACCAGATCGATCAGCTCTTGCTGCTTATGCACGTCGAGCTTGCGGTAGATGTTCTCGATGTGCGTGCGGGCGGTACCCTTTGCAATCTGCAAGTCGCGGGCGATGATGGACAGGGTGCGACCGTACGCCAGAAGCACGATGACCTCGCTCTCGCGCGGCGTCAGGCCGTAATCTCTCGCCACGCTCGCGCAGTGCTGCTCGAGCCGCCCCGCGCCCGCATCGGCAACCGCGACGGCGGGTGCTTCTTCGACGTCCTTTTCCTTGCGGCTTGTGCGCATGGTTTGCGACAGCTGCGCCACCACGCCTTCGGGCAGCACCATGAACGCCACCACCACCAGGCACAGCGTGGCCAACATGGCCACGGCGGAGATCTGCATGTCCCCGCTGGCGATCATCGCGTCGCACGCCCTGCCCGCCATGGTTCCCGCTCCCATTCCCGCGAACATGAAGGCCACGCCCAGCCCGAAGATATGCAGCGCGTTCTCGTTGCGTCGACGCGATACGTCTACGAACAGCACCCAGGTGAGGATGTCGAAGAACTCGTAGCCTGCGTTGATCAGCAGGATGGACATGGCGGCGTGCGTGTCGAAGAACAGCGCGATGGCGACGAATCCCGCCACCATGATGGGCAACGACAGCCGGTAGGTGAGTGCGGCGTTGAAGCGCTCGCGCAGCTTCGCCACGATGACGAGGAACACCACGCCCACTACGATGAGTCCGAATATTGCGCTTCCGCCGACAAACGCGAACGGGTCGTCGTAGGCGGGTATGGCATCGAACAAGCGGCACAGGAACGAAAACGTCATGATAGAGAACATGAGCTTGCCCACGCCGAACTTCGCACCCGGTTCTTCCTCGGCGTCCCTTTGAGACGTCGAGCGGGCCGAGGGGTCGTCGGCATTCGCGTTCTCGACCGCGAGTTCCTCTTTGGGCTTCTGCGTGAGGTCGCTCCACGACAGGCCGGTGCGGTTCGCTTCGAACAGCAGCAAGCCGAACGATAACAGGGGTATCACCGCGAAGCCGATGAAGCTCGTATGATCGTTCGACATGCCGGCGACGAGCGCGGTGACGATGGCCGCCGCGGGGGAAGCGACGGCGGCGAACAACGTGGCGTGGCGGGCGAAGCGGTCGCCCCACAGCACCTGCAAGGGCCCCGCTCCCAAGCCGCCGGCTACGAACCCGACGATCATGAGCGCCTCGCTGTTCAGGGCTAGCGCCACGGGGATGATGATGCCGCTTGCAGCAAGGGCTACCGGAGTTGCGCGGAACAGCGCGACGCGCACGACGCCCTCGCGCTTGCCGCTTCGATTTGCAACGAACGACACGGTCAGCGCGCTGAGCGCGCCGAACAAGAGGTAGGCCCAGGTGAAAGATGATGCTGCGCCTGCGATGAGCGGCGCGCCCAGGCAGAACACGATCCATGCGCGGCACAAGCCGAACCCTATGACGGTTATCAGGTAGTCGAGCGTGCGCGAGTCGCGTTCCGCGGAGGTCGTATCCGCCGCCGCCTCCGCCGCCTGGCCGCCCTCTCCTCCGTTCGGAAGGCCGCCGGTAGCGCCGTCCCGGCCTTCGCCCTTGGTTCCGTATTGCATGTGCATCTCTCTCCCCAGCGTTCATGCCACGGGCCGCGCCGAGCGACGCGGCTCCCTCCCGTTTGCAACAAAACTCATAAGTAGCATCATACGCAATTTCATACGTCGATCAAATCGGATGGAGCATCCGATAGGGGTCTGATCTGGAAAATCCTATTCAACGTCAGATGTCCTGCGAAAAATCCGACCGCCCATCAGATGTGCCGGAAACGTGCCGAGCGTAAGGTTCGAAAGGCAAGAACGGATGCTTCCAAGGAGGGGCATCTCTGCTGGGAGAGAGGCAGGGGCCGATGTTCGATGCTCGCGAGCTCGATAGCTGCGCGGTGCGGGAATCGGTTCGTTCATTCAAGTAGGAGGAAGGAACACTATGAGCAAAGGCATGGAAGGCGGAGTTTCCCGTCGTTCGTTCCTGAAGGGCGCGGGCGTCGCTGCCGCAGCCGTGGCGGGTTCCGCCGCGCTGGCCGGCTGCGCGTCGGGTTCGACGGGCGCGGCTTCGGGCGATTGGCTGCCGAAGAGCTGGGACTACGAGTGCGACCTCTTGGTCATCGGCTATGGCGGCGCGGGCATGTGGGCGTCGCTCATCGGCGCCGACGAGTGCGGCCAGGAAGTCATCGTGCTGGAGAAGGCTCCCCTCGAGGGCGGCGGCAACAGCCGCATCAACAACGGCGAGTGGACCATCGTCGAGGAAAGCGACAAAGAGCGCTTCAAGAAGTACATCAAGGCGTTCACGCACGGCAAGACCCCCGAGCCGATGATCGACGCCTGGGTCAACGAGTGCGTTCGCAACACCGAGTACGCCGACAAGTACGGTATGACCTACGAGGTGTCCGAGGTCGCGCTGGCCGGCGCCATCCCCGAGTACTACTTCCTGGACGACAACGCCTACGAGGGCTCCTGCAAGCTGTCCTCCGTCGACGGCTTCGGCATGCTGTCGTTCCGCGAGCTCGACGCGCAGCGCGAGAAGCTGGGCGTGCAGGTTCTGTTCGACTGCCACGACGAGCGTCTCATCCAGAACCCCGAGACCAAGGAGATCGTCGGCGCGTATACGATGATCGGCTCCGAGGAGAAGACGGTCAAGGCTCGCAAGGGCGTCATCATGACCACGGGCGGCTTCGAGTTCAACGAGGATCTCAAGAACGCCTACCTCAAGTGCTACCCCTTCAAGTTCGAGGGTTGGCAGTTCAACACGGGCGACGGCATCAAGATGGTCGAGGACGTGGGAGCGAAGCTGTGGCACATGGACATGGCGATCTCCATGTACTCCATGTGGACGCGCGATCCTGAGAACGACTTCTCCATCCTGTACTTCATGCCCGCCAACAGCTACTTCAACGTGAACCGTCTGGGCAAGCGCTACGTCAACGAGAACAACATGGGCTCGCCGCACAACGGCTGGCACACGCTGCTGTCGTTCGACGACTCCATCGACGACTTCGACCGCATCCCGTCGTGGGGCATCTTCGACCAGACCTGCTTCGACGCCGGCAAGCTGTCCACCAGCCAGGGCGATTTCTTCGAGTGCGGCAACTTCGCCAGCGACCTGCCCGACGAGATCCGCGCATGGAACGGCTGGAGCCAGGACAACAAGGCTGAGCTGGATAAGGGCTGGATCCTCAAGGGCGACACCATCGAGGAGCTTGGCAAGAAGATCAAGGAGTTCGACCACTGGATGGACGTCGACGCCTTGAAAGCCACGTTCGACGAGTACCAGGCATTCTGCGAGGCAAAGAAGGACGCGCGTTTCGACCGCTCCGAGAAGACGCTCGAGAAGCTGGACGACGGCCCGTACTACGCCATCTCCATCTACCCCGGCTCCTGCTCCACCTTGGGCGGCCCGATGAAGAACGAGCACGGCCAGGTGCTGGATCCCGCCGAGAACCCCATCCCGCGTCTGTACGCGGCGGGCTGCTTCGGCAACTTCCAGAGCCACAGCTACGGCATCACCGGCGGCAACAACGCCGAGAACCAGGTGTGGGGCCGCATTTCCGCCCGTCACGCCGCGGGTCTCGAGCCTTGGGACGCCAAGTAGCATCCTCCCTTCGCTGATCGGTTCGGCGCTGCGCTCCCCAGCGGCGCCGGATGCGACTCAACCCCCGCGCCCGCCGCTCCCTCGGCGGGCGCATCTGGCGGGAAACCGCCTTCCGAACTGCAATACGACTGATAGGAGAAGCGCATGACCGTGCAAGCACACACCGCCGACCGGCGCCTCGTCGTGCTCGCCGTCCTCGGCGTCGTCCTCGCGCTCACGGCCGCGATGTGGACGCTCGCGGGCTGCGCGCCGAAGGCGGAGCCCTCGGCTCCGGCGGCGTCCGAGCAGAAGGACGGGAACGGCGGCTCTTCGGCCATGGACGGCCAGCCGGTGAACTGGACGATGGACTCCGACTGCTCGATGTGCCACACCGTCGAGGCCGCGTCGGCGACCGACGCGTCCTGCCCGCAGGCCTCGGCCCACGAGGCCGAGGGCGTGACCTGCGTCCAGTGCCACACCGACGAGGCCGTGCTCTCGACCGAGCACGCCGACGTGAAGTTCGGCGACAAGGCCGCCACCAAGGCGACCGTGGTCACGGTGGACCCCGAGACCTGCATCTCGTGCCACGGCACGATGGAGGAGATGGCCGCCAAGACCGCGGACTCCACGGCGCTCACCGACGACAAGGGCACCACGGTGAACCCCCACGACGTCCCCTCGAACGAGAAGCACGACGCCAACCCGGCGACGTGCACGAGCTGCCACAACAACCACTCGAAGGACCAGGCCAAGGACGCGATGAAGTACTGCGCCCAGTGCCACCACCGCGGAACCTTCGAATGTGGCACCTGCCACGAGCTCCGCGAGCGCTAAGAAGCAACGAACAAGCATATCCGCCCGAGACGGAATCCCCTCCCTCCCTTTCCGTTTCGGGGTCATCGAAGACCCGGCCCCTCCCTCGGCCGGGTCTTTCGCGTTGGGATCTTCGCGACCTGGCCTTATGTCGGGCACCTGACAGCGTCAGCTCCTGACATTCGTTGGCGTTGTCGCCCGAAAGCCTCGTTTTCGAGCGCGATTCCGCGTTTTTCGGGCGACAACGTTCCCTGTGAGGCCTCTGCGTCTTCGCTATACTGGGTCGAACGACGGAAGGGGACGGCATGGAGCGGGAACCGCGCTACTTCGAATACGGCGAAGCGGAGGTCGCGTACCTTGCGGCGCGCGATCCGAGGCTGGGCGAGGCGATGGCGGTTATCGGACGCATCGAGCGCGAGGTGCACCCCGACTTGTTCGCTGCACTCGTGAACTGCATCGTGGGTCAGCAGATAGCGACGAAGGCGCAGACCACCATTTGGAACCGCATGCTGGAGCGGTTCGGCGAAGTGACGCCCGAGGCGATGGCGGCGTGCTCCGACGACGAGCTGCAGCAGGTGGGCATCTCGTTTCGCAAGGTGGGCTACATCAAGGGGGCAGCCGCGCGCGTGCTGTCCGGCGAGGTGGACCTCGAGGGGCTGGCCGAGCTATCCGATGACGAGGTGTGCCGCACGCTGTCGGCGCTGCCGGGTATCGGCGTGTGGACGGCCGAGATGCTCATGACGTTCTCGATGCAGCGACCCAATATTATGAGCTGGGGCGATCTGGCCATCCATCGCGGCTTGCGCATGGTGCACCACCACCGGCGCATCACGCCCGAGCTGTTCGCGAAGTACCGCCGCTGCTACACGCCTTACGGCTCGGTGGCCAGCCTCTATCTATGGGAGGTGGCCGGCGGCGCCATACCCGGCATGAAGGACTGGGCTCCGAAAAGCGAGAAGAGGTAGGGAGGGGCGCCGAACGCGGTGCGCGCGTTTCGCCGTATGTTTCACGTGAAACATCGGTTCGTCCGAGTTTTGCTTTCCGCAGTCGTTGTCAGCAATGAAAAAGAGACCCGTCGGATCATCCGACGGGTCTCTTCGTATCCCGTGGTGGGCGATGAGGGATTTGAACCCCCGACCTTGTCCTTGTAAGGGACCTGCGCTCCCGCTGCGCCAATCGCCCGGTTTTCGTCGCCTTGCGGCGAGCACCTATTCTCGCATAGAAGGCGCGTTCGCGCAACGAATCCCCAGGAAAGCCGCATCTAATCTGCCGCACGTTGGAGCGGCGTGGGATTTTGCGGTGCGGCGCATGGAATTCGCGCTGGAAACGGAGGTGCGAAATGTGTAATCGGCGTTGGAACGACGTCGCAAACGGGTAAGGTCCAGGCGGCTTTTCATGGTGAACTGTGCCATGAAAACGTGAGATGAGCTGGTCATACTGAAAGGAGGGAAAACGGCGGAGAGGACGAAATGAAACGGAGCAGAACAACCATCATCGGCATTGCCTGCGGGCTGGCATGCGCGGCATGCGTGTTCGCCTACGCCCAGGGCGTGCGGGGAGAGGCCGACGCGGCGCGCGCGGAAGCTCTGGCGCGCTACGGGGGCGAGCAGCTGGAAGTGTGCGTGGCTAAGCGCGACATCGCAGCGGGGGAGTCGGTGGACGCGAGCGCGGTGGAGACGCGGTTGTGGGTGGCCGACTTGCTGCCCGCGGAAGCATTCCGATCGTCCGACGACGTGGTGGGCAAGAAGGCGTCGTCGACGATCCTTGCGGGCGAGGTGCTGTCGGAGCGCCGCTTCCGCGATGCGGGCAGCCGCCTGGACGTGCCCGAGGGCCTGACGGCGCTCAGCGTGCCGGCGAAGGACGTGCAAGCGGTGGGCGGCGCCGTGGCGGCCGGCTCGCGGGTGGACGTTTACGCCACCGGCGGCACGTCGACCGATGTGCTGGCGAGCGGCGTGCTGGTGTTGGCGACCAGCGCAAGCGCGCAGGAGTCGACAACCGACGCGAAGGTGTCGTGGATCACTGTGGCCGTCGCGCCCGAGTCGGTGCAGGAGATCGTCGCGGCGGCGCAGAAGACGGAGCTGTACTTCACGTTGCCGGGAAGCGAGGGAGAGCGATGAGCGGATCTTTGGTGGCGCTGTGCGCCGATACGACGAGTTTGCAGCATCCGGAGTCTATAGGGTTGGCGGGAGAGAATCTGGCTGCACAGGATTGGCTGCGCATTTTCTCCTCGGCAGAGGAGGCGCGCAGGTTCCTGCGCACGGATCGCCTGGTTGACGAGGTGTGGGTGGCGTCGAGCGACGACGTCGCTCCCATCAACCTGGCGGCCACGCTCAAGCGCGACCGCAGCGATCGCTGCGTGTGCATGCTGTCGTTCGAAGACACGGGTTCGCTGAAGAGCCGCATGAGCGCCACGGGCATTGACGCCTCGCTCACGCGCCAAGCCTTGGCCGAGCGCTACGCGCGTCGCAAGCAGGCCTTCGCCTGCCCGTGGCCCATGGCGGCGCCTGCTGCCCCGCGGCAAGCGCCGATGCCGGCGGCGATGCCCGTCTCGGTTGCTCCGGCGACCGCGCCCCAGCCGGCGCGGTGCGACGAGCGCCGCCCGGGCGCGCGGGCCGGGTTCCTTTTCCCAGTGGTCAGCGGAAGCGGCGGCGCGGGCAAGAGCACGGTGTCCGTACTGTCGGCGCTCATCGCGCAGAGGATGGGCTACAACACCTTGCTGCTGGATTTCGACCTGCAGTTCGGCGACGCCCCGGCGCTCATGGGCGTGCAGAACCCGTTGGCCGTCGATGACGTGCTGGCGGTGCCGTCGCGCCTCGATCAGCTGCGGTCGGACGGTCGGATGCCGGCGCTGCTGGCCGCACCGCGCCATCTCGAAGACAGCGAAGCGGTGGTGGAGCGGGCGCCCCAGCTGCTCGACCAGCTGACGGCCCGGTTCGACGTCGTGGTGGCGAACACGGGAGCCGCCTGGGCCGAGCAGCATGCCCTGCTGCTGGAGCGCAGCTCGAAGGCGCTGTTCCTGATCGATCAGCGGCCGTCGTCGCTGCGCGCCTGCCAGCATGCGCTCGACCTGTGTGCGCGGTGCGGCATCGCGACCGGCCCTTTCCTGTACGCCGTCAACCGATGCTCCAAGAACGCCCTGTTCACGTCCATCGACGTGTCATGCTCGCTGCGCGGGGCTCACGTGTTCGAGCTCAAGGACGGCGGCGGCGAGGTGGAGGAGCTGCTGGGCGCGGGGCTTCCGTTCGATCTGCTGGCGTCGAGGAACGATTTGTGCGCGAGCCTCGAGCGCGTGCTGTCGGGCGTGCTGCCGGGCGATAGGCGCGCGGCAGCCCCGCCCGAGGAAGGCGCCTCTCGGGGACCCGGTTTCCGCTTGCCCGTCGGCAAGAAGCCGCGCCGTCGCCGGAAGGAGGCCCCATGTCTCTGATGAGCCGCGTGCGCGACATCGACGACGTGCCGACGCTCGCCGCGAGTGCGGACGACAACGCGCTGGAACGGCTCAAGGAGCACATCCAGCGGTTCGTGTCCACGGACGATATCGCCGCCATCATGGCCGAACAGCCCAGCCGCGCCCGCAACGAGTTGAAAAGCGCGTGCCGTCAGGCGTTCGAGGACGCTTCCTGGGCGGGCGTCTCCCAGCGCGAGCAGCAGCGGCTGACCGACGGGCTCATCGACATGGTGTTCGGGTTCGGGCCGCTCGAATCGCTGCTGGCCGACGATTCGGTCACCGAGATCATGGTGAACGGCCCTTCCGACGTGTTCTTCGAGCGCGACGGCCGGCTGCATCGCAGCGAGCAGCGGTTCGCCGACGAAGGCCAGCTGCGCGCGCTCATCGATCGCGTGCTGGGGCCGTTGGGGCGCCGCATCGACGAGGCGTCGCCCATGGTGAACGCGCGGCTTCCCGAAGGGCACCGCGTGCACGTGATCATCCCGCCGCTTGCGCTGGACGGGCCGGTGATGACCGTGCGCAAGTTCGCGAAGCGGGTCATGACGTTGGACGACATGGTGGCCACGGGGTCGTTCGACGAGGCGATGCGGACGTTTCTGGTGTGGGCGGTGCGCGCTCGCAAGAGCATCGCGGTGTCGGGCGGCACGGGAAGCGGCAAGACCACGCTGCTCAACGCGCTGTCGTGCGAGCTGCCGCCCTCGGAGCGCATCATCACCATCGAGGATTCGGCCGAGCTGAGGTTCTTGGAGCATCCGCACGTCGTGCGCCTGGAGGCGCGTCCCCGCAACGCGGAGGGCACGGGCGAGGTGACCATCCGCGACCTCGTGATCAACGCGTTGCGCATGCGCCCCGACCGCATCGTGGTGGGCGAATGCCGCGGCGCCGAGGCGCTGGACATGCTGCAGGCCATGAACACCGGCCACGACGGGTCGCTGACCACGCTACACGCGAACTCGCCCGCCGACGTGGTGTCGCGCCTCGCGACGATGGTGCGCTACGCGGTGGACCTGCCGGTTGACGTCATCGAGTCGAACGTGGCAAGCGCCTTCGAGGTGGTGGTGCAGACGGCTCGCGCGCTGGACGGGTCGCGGTTCGTGTCGGACGTGGCCGAGCTCGTGTACGACGGAGGAAAGCGCTGCTGCAGGGTGCGCCCGCTGTTCATGCGGGGGCTGGCTGAGCGTGTGGGACGCTGGGTGGCCCTTCCGGCCTGGATCGACGAGGTGGCGGACATCGGCGTTGCCGAGAGAGAGGAGGTGGAGCGATGGAAGCGCACGTCGTGCTTGGCGGCGTAGGCGTGCTCGCCGCGTTCGGATGCGGAGCGGCGGCAAGCGCGTCGGTGGCGGGTCGCGCTCGGCGTCGGACGGCCTCCCTGGTTGGCGAGGGGGACGTCGGATCGTCGCGCGTCGCCTGGCTGCTGCGCAACGGGGGCGGCTGGACGCGGCCGGTGACGCGTGCCCTGCTGGGCAATCGCGCGCTCGCGGCGCTCATGCGCGAGGCTGTCGGCGTGGTCGATGCGCGCGGGTTGATGACGACCGAGGAATCGCTCTTGTCGGTATGGATTGCGGCGATGGTTGGGGCGGGGATGTGCGCGGGCGCAGCGGCAGGCTCGGTCGTGTGCGGCATCGCCGTAGCCGTGTGCGCGTGCGCTTGCGCGGTCGTGTGGCTGCGCACGGTGCAGGACAAGCGCCGCGACGCCCTGCGCGAGGGCATCCCCGACGCCCTGCGCTCCATGGCCGTGTGCTTCCAGGCAGGCTTGTCGCTGCTGCAAACGTTCCAGCAGGTGGCAAGCGAGGTGCAAGGCCCGCTGGGCACGCTGTTCGCCCGCGCGGCCCACCAGCTGGAAACAGGGGAGGGCGCCGGGCGCGCCTTGGAGGTGCTGCGCAGGGGCTCGTCGGTGGCCGAGCTGGCGTTCGTCGCGGTGGCGCTGGACGTGCAGCATCAGGCGGGCGGCAGCATGAAGCAGGTGCTGGACGCGGCTCGCGACACGGTTCAGAGCGAGATCGAGCTGCGACGCGCGCTGCGCGTGCAAACGGCGCAGGCGAAGCTGTCGGCGCGCGTGGTGAGCGTCCTGCCCTTCGTGCTGATAGCGGTGTTCTCGCTGGTGAGCGAAGGCTTTCTGGATCCGTTCTTCGCCAGCCCGATGGGCATGGCGCTGCTGGCGATCGCGCTGGGCATGCAGGCCGCCGGCATCGTGGCGGTGCGCCGCATGCTGGCCGTGGAGGTGGGCTGATGGAGGCCGTGCAGGCGCCTTTCCTGATGGCTGCGGCTGTGGCCGCCGCCGGGATCGCCGGAGGGCTGGCGGGCTCAACGCTTCTTCGGAGGCGCGACGCGACGGCGCGACGCGAGCGGCTGCGCAAAGCCGCCGACGTGCGCGACGCGCAGGAGGGTTTCGACGCGGGCTCGCGGCTCGTGCGGTACGCGACGGCGCTCAGCCAGCGGATCGCCCTCGGAGCGACCGAGGCGCTTTCCCGTCGGCTGCGGCTTTCGCGGGCGCGAGCGTGGTTCTGCGCGCGGGCGAAGCGGGCGGGCTTGGAGCAGGCCGTGTCCCCGGAAGGGTTCTGCGAGGCCTCGATGAGGCTCGCATGCGCCGGAGGGCTGGCGGGCGCGCTCGTCGGCTCGGTGCTCTCCACGGAGCTTGCCGTACTCGGCGCCGTCGCAGGGGTTGCGGGCGGCGCGGCGGCGATGCCGCGAGCCGTCAAGCGGGCGCAGCGCGAGCGCGCCGACGGCTTGGAAAGCGACCTCTCGGAGATGCTCGAGGTGGTGGCGCTCGGTCTTCGCAGCGGGCTTTCGTTCGACCGCGGGTTCGCGCTGTACGGGTCTCACTTCGATTCGGACTTGGCGCGTGCGTGCGTCGGCGCCCAGCATGCCTGGTCGCTGGGCTTGACGAATCGCGAAGACGCGTTGCGCGACCTGGCGGCCTCGTACGACTCGCCGCTGTTCGCGCGCGTCGTGGAGAACATGGTGCGCTCGCTGCGCTTCGGCTCGTCGCTGGCCGAGGGGCTCGAATCGGCTGCGGCGGAGGCGCGCGCGGTGCATCGGGCGCAGGTGGAGGAGCGGGTGGCGAAGGCTCCGGTGAAGATGATGGTGCCCACGGGCACGCTCATCCTGCCGGCCATGCTGCTGCTCGTGCTGGGGCCGGTGCTGCTCGAACTGATGGAAGGAATGTAGGAATGAGGAGGTTCGCCCATGGAGACGTACTGGAGATGGATGGCGAAGGCGACGTGCCGGGTTCGGAGAGTGCTTGCTCGAGAGGATGGACAGGGCACGACGGAGTACGCCATCCTCGTCGGAGTGCTGGTGGTGATCGCCATCATCGCGATCACCGTGTTCCGACCGAAGCTGCAAGAGCTGTGGGACAGCATCGCCGACGGGATCAACGCGCTGTAGAGGAGAAGGGCGGCGCGGTGATCCGTGCGGGCTCGTTCAACGAATGCGGTCAGGGCACGGTCGAGTTCGCGCTGGTGACGGCCGCGTTCTTGGCAGCAGTCATCGCGCTGGGCGCCCTGTGGCGCGGTTTGGAGGCCGGCATGTTCGTCGATCATGCGCTGATGTCGGCTTCGCACCATATCCAGATGACGATGCCGGGATCGGTCGCCGATGTGTTTTTGTACTGACGGGTTCGGAAAGGAGGGAGCGGGTATGCGACGGACGTGCGAATCGGGCCAGGCCACGGTGGAGGCGGCGTTTCTGCTGCCGGTGCTGTTCGTCGGGCTCCTGCTGCTGATGCAGCCGGGCATCCTTTTGTACGATCGGCTGGTGATGCGGGCGGCCGCGTCGGAGGGATGCCGCCTGCTGGCGACCAAAACCGCTGCAGCGGGCGACATGGCCGAGAGCTGCGAGGCGTTCGTCCGCCATCGCCTGGGAGCGATCCCTCCCGTACCCTGCTTCCACGTGCACGAAGGCGCGTGCAGCTGGGACATCCGGTTCGAAGGCGACGAGCGCTCCGACGTCGTGCGCGTCACCATCGCGAACGAGGCTCGTCCGCTGCCGCTGCTGGATGCTGGCGGCGCTTTGCTCGGCATCGTGAACGGCAACGGCAACCTCGAAGTGCGGGTGACGGCGGAGGAGTCTGCGCAGCCGTCGTGGGCGCGCTCGTCCGATGCGGGCGGCGACCCGGCGGGATGGATCGGGGCGTGGGCGTCATGATGCTCGATGCGTTCCACGACGAAGAGGGCATGACGACGGTGGGCATGGTGCTGGCGCTGCTGGTGACGCTTGCGCTCGTATTCTCGGCGGGGCAGGCGTACCGGGTGGGCTCGGCCTCGTCGGAGGTGCAGAACGTGGCCGATGCGGCGGCTCTGGCCGCGCAGAACGAGGTGGGCGAGTTCATGATCGTCGTGCGGGTGTGCGATGCGGCGGTGCTGTCGCTTTCGCTGACGAGCCTCGTGGCGACGGGGCTGGGCGTGGCCGCGCTGTGCACGCCGGCCACCGCCTCCGCATCCGAGACCCTGCTGAAAGCGGGGCGCGACGTGGCCTATGCGCGCGACCGGTTCGCCGAGAAGGCGGCCGACGGGCTCGACCGCCTGCAACGGCTGCTGCCGTTCCTCGCCGCGGCGAACGCGGCATCGGTGGCGTCGGCGAACAACGGGGCTTCGTCGAGCTACGTGGCGCTCGCGCTTCTCGTGCCCGCTTCGGGGAAGAAGATCGCGGTGGACGGCGCGGCCGAGCTCGAAGACGTGGCCGAGGCGGTGGGCGACGAGGCCGACGAGGTGCGGCAGGCGGCCGACGAGGCCGAGCGCGCCGCCGAGCGGGCCAACGAAGCGAAGCGCCGTGCATTCGAGCACGACTGCGGCCTCGATCCGTCCTATTGCATGTACGAGCGCGCCTCTGCATTGGCAGGCATGAGCGGATCGGAGAACCCGCTGTTCAGAAGCGTTGACGCCTGGTCGTTCTCCGTGGCGCTCAAGCGCGCGCAAGCCTACTATCCGCGGCGACTCGCCGTGGAGGCCCCGGCGGACGGCTCGGTGGAGGAGCAGGCGCGCTCGGCGCTGCGCAAGCGGTTCTACGCCTTCGCCGCCGACGAGGTGGGGCGCGGATACGTCCATGAAGGCGCCGATTCCTTCGACGCGTGGTTTCCGCGCCTTCCGAAGAACACGGAGGAGATGAGGTCGACGGCGCTGTACACCGAGGCCGCGTACCCCTGCACGGTGGACGAGGAAGGGCGCGCCACGGCTCATGCATGGGCCGGATGCCCCGCTGCGGCCGGGTCGGGAAGCCTCGTGTCGATCGCCCAGACGGAGGCGGAGCCGTTCGCCGAGTGCGCGGAATGCGGCTTCTCGGCGGCCAGCATGGGCAAGGTGGCGGCCGCCTCGTCGTCCATCGACAACGGCTTCGAGTACCACTACGAAGCCGTGGCGAAGGCGGCCGGCGAGTACGAGGAGGCCCGGGCTGAGCTGGATCCGCTGGCAGACGAGGTGAAGCGGCGTGCGGGCGGCTTGTTCGACGAGGTGAAGGACGCGCTCGCCAAGGTGGCGGGCAAGCGCCTCTCTGCGCAGCCGCCGGGACGCTACGGCGTGGTCGCGCTGGTCGCGAACACGGCAAGCGTCGCCGCATCGAGCGGTTTCGACAGCTCGTTCGTGCGGGGAGGGGGCGCGCTTGGCGCGCGGGCGGCGGTTTCGGCCGCCACGCTCGTCGCCGACTCGTCCGACGAAGGCGCCACCGTGGTGTCGTCGCTGCTGGACGGCGTGAAGGGCCAGGGAGGGGCGGCCGTGGGCGCGCTGGGAACGGTGCTCGACTGCTGGTCCGGCTTGCTGGACGCGTACGCGCAGGGCCAAGAGGCGCTCGACGATTCTGTCTCGTCGGCGTTGGACGGGCTGCCTCTCGCGGGGGCCAGCGGGTTGGGCGCGTGGGCGGCAGGTGCCCTGCGCGAGGCCGTGCGGGCCGCGGGGCTCGCTCCGGCCGAACTCGACGCGCTCAAGCCGGTGTTGGTGAATTCGGCGCATGTCGCCGAGCGCGACGAGGGGGCGTTCGGCGCGCGGCTGCTCTCGCTCAAGGAGCAGGCGATCGAGCATCCGCTCGGGTCGAACGACGTGTTCGCCTCGATCGTGGGGACGGTGGAAGCCGAGGCTGTCGAAGGCATCCAGGGGTTCGACGGCACCATCGAGATCGCCGAGATCGAGCTATGGGACGGCGGCCCGTCGTTCCCGGTGAAGGTCGCGTTGCCTCAGGCGGCGAAGGACGCAGCTGCCGACCTGGTGCAACGGACGGCTGACGGATTGCGCGGCGTGTACGCGCAGGTAACGGGGGTGCGGGTATGGGAGTGATGCGAACGTGCGACGAACGGGGTCAGATGACGGTCGAGCTCGCGGCGGCGTTTCCGGTGCTGATCATCGTCGCGGTCATCGCGGTGAACGCGCTCGCGTTCTTCTCGGAATGCGCCGCGTTCGACAACGTCTTCCGCGACGCGGTGCGCGTGCATGTGACGTCGCCTGCCGCGGGCCAGGGTATCGAGCAGAGCAGCGCCCTGGTGCAGACGGCGCTGTCTGCCGCGTTCGATGCGGAGAACGAGGCGGTGCGCGTGTCGGCGGAGGCGGTTTCGGGGGGCCATACGCGCTTCACGGGCACCTTGGAGTACATGCCCACGCTGTTCGGCCTGGGGTTGCGCTCGACGGTGTTCGGGATCCCCCTGCCGCCGCTGACGCATGCGGTCAGCATCGCGGTCGACTGCTACAAGCCGGGGGTGCTGCTGTGAGCGGGTCGACGGTAGGCGCCCGTCGCCGCAGGCGTGCTTGGGCGGTCGTGGCTGCGCTCGTTGCGGGGTGCGCGCTGGCGCTCGCGTTCGCGCAAGCAGATCGGCCGAGCGTGCTGCACGAAGCGATGCGGACGACGGCCGAATCGAGCGGCGCCGGTCCTCCTGCGGGCTTCGAGGACGAAGCGTTGCGGCTCGAAGGACGACAGGACGTGCGGGTCGACGAGCGCAGCGGCGTGCTGGGCTTCACCCGCTCGGACGACGTTGCGGACGCGCTCGCTGCGATCGAGGGGGAGTTGCTCGCCAAAGGATGGAGTGGGGTGCGCAGCGGAAACGAAGGAAGCGAGTCGTTCGTGAAGGATGACGGCCGGTATCGATGGATGTTCGTCGCCTGCGTGGACGCAGGCGGATCGACCAGCGTCGTCGTGCGCTACACGACGGAGGAAGGAGCGTGACGTCATGGTGGAACCGAAAGATCCGTCGCTCGGTGCGTCTGGTCCCGAAGGGGACGCGCGCGTTGGGCGGCCGTTGCTGATAGCCGCACGCTTTCGCCGCAAGGCGAAGGGGCTGCTGTTCTCGCCCGAGCATGCCGGGGCGCTGCTGCTCGCGCCGTGCAACGACGTGCACACGGCGGGCATGCGCCATCGCCTCGACATCGCGTTCGTCGACGCGCAGGGGCTGGTGCTCGAAGCCCATCGCGACGTGGAGCCGTGCCGGAGGCTGCGCAACAAAAGCGCAGAGGCGGTTGTGGAGAGGTTCTCGTCCTGCGCGACCCCGTGGTTCACGGCGGGCGATCGCGTGGGAGTGGTTTGCATGAAAGGAGATCGGAAATGAAAACGTGTCCGACTTGCGGGGCTCGCGCGTTCGACGACGCCGAGGTGTGCTTCGGCTGCCTGCATCGCTACGGGGAGGAGCCCGTCCGTCCGAACGTCGCGATGCCGACGATGCCGTCGTCGCCTGGAACGGGGCACTGTCCGACGCTTCGTCCCAAGGCGGCTCCCGCTGAGCCGAAACCTCCTCAGGAAGCGCCGCCGCGCGACGGGGCGGGGTGGACCGTTCGGTTCGAGTTGCCGGGATATGCGCCCGTGATGGAAGCGGACGGTCGGGAAGGCGGAGTGGTCGTGCGGTTCCAGCCGAGCGACGAGGTGGGAGGGGCTGGCGACGGCGGGCGGCGGGTTCCGCGCGGCACCCATGCGCGCGATGCGCCGTCGGAGAACCGCGCGTCGGCGAGCGCGGCAGGCCGCTCGTGACGGCCCCGATCGCGCTCGTCCTCGCGGCCGGATGCGCGGGCGGGCTGATCGGCGCGTTCTTCGTGCCATGGTCGGCTTCCGTGCTTCTGGGACGCGCCTATCGCCGCGCTCGCTCGTGGTGGTGGGATTCGCTCGACGCCTATCGGGCGTTCAAGCAGGCGCATCCTCTCAGGGAGCCTTCGCCGCGCGCGGCAGGAGCCGAGGGGTCGCTGGGCCTGTGGCGGGCTCAGGCGCTGCGCGACGCCCAGGCGGGGAGCCTTCCCCGCGAGCGGCTGCAGGCGCTGAACGAGGCGGGATGCGCGGCTGGCGCGCCCGAGCCTTCGCGCAGCGAGGCCGATCAGGAAGCGCGCTGCTCGTTTCGAGCGAAACGATGGCATCGCTGCCTTGGCGCCCTCGTCGGAACGGTGTTCGGCTGCGCCGTCGCGTGGTGCGCAGGTTCGCCTCTGGTCGCGGCGGCGTTGGCGGTAGCGGCGACGGCCATGGCTGCGGCCGTGATATGCGATCTGCAGGCGAGGATCGTGCCGCTCGAGGCGTGCGCGGCCCTCGCGGCGGCGGGCGTCGTCTTCCAGGCGTCGACCGCGGGGCTTGAGGGCGTGCTGGCCGGGTGCGCCTTCGCCGTGTTCGCGGTGCTGTGCTGCCTCGCGCTGAACCGGCTGTTCGGAAGGACGGGGCGCGCGCCCGTGGGCTACGGCGACGTGCGCTGCATGGCGGCGCTTTCGCTGGCCAGCGGCGTCGCGACGCCGGTGGGGGCGGCGCTTTGCTACGGCGGCGCGGCGGCGTTCTCGCTGGCGGGCATCGCCGCGGGAAAGCTCTCGTGGAGAAGCGGTATCCCGATGGCGCCGTTTCTTGCGGCATGGCTGGTCGGAGGCGCGTGCGCGTGCCTGCACGGTATGGGATGAATCGATGAAAAGGAGTTGAGCATGAACATGATCAAGAAAAACACGGCATCGAGATTGGACAAGGTCAGGGCGTTGCTCGTCGTGGGCGAGGAGGACGGCGGTTCCGAGATCGTGCAGACGGTCATCGTGCTGGGGTTCGCGGTGGGTTTGGGGGCTGCGCTGCTGTTGCTGCAGGGCAACATCCAAACCGCCATCACGAAAGCGGGAACCTCGGTGACCGACATGTTCTCGAAGATCACGTCCGGTGCGGCGTAAAGGACGCTCGGAACGGGGCGGCAGCGTCGTGGCGTTCGTCATCGCGCTGCCCCTGCTGCTCCTGTTCCTGTTCGCAGTGGTCGATCTGGGGCGCTCTGTGTTCCTGTCCATGGCGCTCGACGACGCAGCGCATGCGGTATGCGAGGCGGCATCGGGTCATCCTGCGGGCGATGTCGCGGAATCACAGCTGCGCGAGGCGGCTTTCGCTGCGGCGCCGGCGCTCGACCGCGACGATCTGCATCTGGACGTCTCGGTTCGCTATGGCGAGTTCGAGGATCGCCCTTACGAGCATCGGTTCTACAACGAGAGGACGGATGCGTACGACGAACGAACGTCGTTCGCCCGATCGCGGCCGGTCGAGGTCGCGCTCGTGCTCGAGGGCGCGTACCTCACGCCGCTCGGCGCGGGGCTGTCGAGCGGAGGCGAGGGATCCGGTCGGTTCGCGTTCCGCGCCCAGGTTCGCGGCGCGGCCGACGCAACGGTGGAAGGAGGCGCGTGGTGATGAGGGGCGAGCGGGGAAGCGAAGTGGTCCAGTTCGTGATCGTGCTGCCGCTGCTGTTGGCGGTGGTGTTCTCGATCGTGCAGCTTGCGGGCATGACGCTTGCGGCCAGCCAGCTGTCGTCCGAGATCACGCGCGCGTGCCGCCAGCTCGATGCCACGGGGTTCGAGCTGGCGGCGAACAAGGAGCGGTTCGTCGAAGAGGGCATCCTGGGCGCGTCGACCCAGCTCGACCCCGCTCGCCTGCATGTGGAGCACGTCAGCTGGACGAGCGAGCGGACGAAGCGGGAGCAGCCCGTGCGCGACGGAGGAGCCATCGAAGAGCAGTCCACGGTGATCGAGGCATCGTACGACGTGAGCTATCTGCTGCCCGCCGTCGCCGATCTGCCCGGTCTGGCAGGCCGCGTGCTGAAGCGTCACGTGCGCTGCTCGTTCGTGGATGGGCGTGCGATAGAGATCAGGCAGGAGGGGCTATGAACGCAAGTGATCGTCGGGACGAGCGCGGATCCGCGCTGCCGCTCGTTCTTGTGGCGGCTCTCGCGCTGTTCGCCGTGTTGGCGTTCTCCGTCGATCAGGGCATCGCCTACGCGGCGAAGGCGCGCCAAGAGAACGCGCTCGATGCGGCGCGGGCAGCCTGCATGGACGCATCGTTCGCGCTCGTGGCGAAAAACGCGGACGATCCGGGCCGCATGGTGGCCGACCGCGTCGTCCGCACCGCGCGCGATGCGGGGTTCGAGGGGAAGGCGTCCGTGTGGTTCTACGAAACGCCGGAGGAGAGCGTCTCTTCGACGGAGCGCCACTGGGTCGTCGGGATGCAGTTCGAGGAGGAGTCGCCCACGGTGTTCGCGCGCGGGTACGGCATCGAAGGGCTGCCGGTGGCGTCGTACCGGGTGCTGACGGCGATGCCCTATGCCGGGGAAAAGGTGTGGCGGCCGGAAACGAGGCGCTGCGGACGATACGACTACCCGGCGGGAGCGACTGCGGACTCATGGACGTACGAGGCGCTGAACTCGCTCGACGCCTTTCCGGCGGAGCTTGCCGAAGCGGCGCGGGCGACGTTGGCCGAGAGCGGGAAATAGGCCGGTTCGATCCGGCGGAAACGAGAGAGAGGAACCGATTATGGTGATGGGCGGCAACGGCGGTGATGCGACGGCGTGGGGCGGAGGCTTCGCAGCGCGGGCTTCGCGGCGTGAAACGGACGAAGGCCCGGCGGCTGGAAGCGTCGGAGGAGGCCGAACGGGATACGTGACGCCTCGGGGAGGCGCGTCGGCTGCAGCGTCGATGCCGGCTGCAGCGGCGGATCGCGCGAAGCCTGCGATGCCCAAGCCGCGGAAAGGGGATACCGTCCGGGTCAAACGGCTGGCGACGATCGTCGCCGCCTCGGTAGCGTTGACGGCGGTGTCGGTTTCGTACGGCGTATGGTCCGCCGCCGCGTCGCGCGCAGCGGTGGAGCACGCCACGGCCGGCGCGCTCCCCACGCTGGTGGCTGCCGCGGACATCCGCGCGGGCGACGCTATCACGGCCGAGGCCGTTACCGTGCAGGACGTTCCCGCAACGTACCGGGCGGCTTCGGCGCTCGGCGGCGAGGCGCTCGATGCCGAGGGGCTCGCTGCGGGAGGGCGTGCGATCGTCGATATCCCGGCGGGAACGCAGCTGTCCTCGTCGTTCGTGACGGGGATGGGAGGCGATCGCCTCTCGGCCGAGCTGGGAGCGGGCTTGCAGGCGGTGACGCTCGCGGTGGACGTGGAAACCGGGCTCGCGGGCCACGTGCGGCCCTACGACACGGTGCGCATCGTGTCTGCGGAGGGCGCGTCGGCAGGCGAGGCGTTCCTCGAGACGGTGTGCGAGCGCGCCCGCGTCGTTGCGGTGGGCGACGATGCAACCAGCGTGCAGAGCGGTTCCGCCTCCGTCACGGTGGAAGTGTCGCCCGAGGAGGCTGACGCGGTGCGCGAAGCCCAGTTCGCAGGGAGGGTCAGCCTCGTTCTCGTGGCTGCCGACGATGCGTTCGAGGAGGTGGGCGCCGATGGACAGGACGACTGAGCGTGCGCTCAAGAGAGCCGTGCGCGACGAGGCGGCCGTGCGGTTGCGCGGCGATGCCGTCGGCCCTGACGCGGTCGAGGCGCTCATCCGCCGGCTCGTGGAGGAGATTGCGAGCGAGTCGGGCATTTCGCTACCCCCGTACGAGTTCGAGGGGCTTGCGAGTGCGATGATCGACGACTTTCTCCGCTACGGGCCGCTCCAGCGACTGCTGGAGGACGAATCCGTCACCGAGATCATGGTCAACGGCGGCGGCATCGATCTGGACGATCCGGCGCTGCCTTTTCGCGCCCCCATCGTGTACGTGGAGCGTGCCGGGCGCATCGAGTACCGTCCCGATGTGGAGTTCGACGATGCGGAGCACGTGCGTCGCATCATCAACAAGATCGCCGAACAGTCGGGCAAGCGATGCGACGACGCGCACGCCATGGGCTGCGCGATGCTGCCGGGAGGCCGGGCGCGCGCCACCTACGTGGTGCCGCCGATCGCGCCGGACGGGCCGGCGCTCAACGTGCGCACGTTCTCGTCGAGCATGCTGGGCATGGAGGATCTCGTGCGCATGGGTATGCTGACCGACGGGATGTCGCAGTTCCTTCGCGCGGCGGTGCAGGCGCGCTGCCCGCTTGTGATATCGGGAGGCACCGGATCGGGCAAGACCACCCTCTTGGGCGCTCTCTCTGGGTTCATCCCTCCCGACGAGCGGGTGATCACCATCGAGGACACGCCCGAGCTGCGCCTGCAAACGCCGCATGTGGAGCGGATGCAGACGCGCGAGGCGAACACGGAGGGCGAGGGATCGGTGAGCATGCGCGAGCTGGTGGCGTTGTCGCTGCGTCGTCGTCCCGATCGCATCATCGTCGGCGAGTGCCGCGGCGCGGAGGCGTACGACATGCTGCAGGCGATGCAGACCGATCATCCGGGCTCGATGACGACGGTGCATGCCAACGATCCGGGAAACGCCATCAGCCGTTTGCGTACGATGGTGGGCTACGCCGACGGCGACCTCAGCCGCGACGTCATCGTCCAGCAGATTGCCGAGTCGTTGCAGGGCGGCCTCGTCGTGCACGTCGAACGCATGCAAGACGGGGCCCGCCGAGTGACCAGCATCGTGGCGATCGATCCGCTTCCCGAAGGGAGCCTCGTCATCCCGCGTGCCGAGCTGTTCGTTTTCGACGTCGAGGGCGTCGATGCGTACGGCGCCGTCGCGGGCGAGTGGCGCGCGTGCGGCGTGCAGCCCCAGCGCATCAAGGAGCGCATGCGCGCATCGGGCGTATGGTACGACCCCGCTTGGTTTTTCGATCGATGAGGAGGGCTGAAGCATGATAGGACTCGTGTTGCCTTGGGCGCTGGTGGCGGCATGCGCTGCAGCAGGCGCTTGGGCGTACGCGCTCGTGCGGCAGGAGCGCGCGGCGTATCGCGGTCGGGTGCTGAGCGATCGCGGTCTCTACGAAGCGGGCGAAGCCGCCGCGACGGAACGGAAGAAGCCGAAGCTTCCGAGGCTCGCCCGCGCGCTGCATGAAGCGGGGGTCGAGACACCGGCTGCGAACTGGGCGGCGGGCGTCGCGGCTATCGCCTTCGTCTCGCTTTCGCTTGCCGCGGCGTTGACGGGAGATCCGGGGATCGGGGCGGTCGTCGGCGCTGCGGCCCTCGCGACGGCGGGCGTGCGGCTGCATGTGCGGCGCTTACGGCGCAGGGAGCTGCTCGACCGGCAGCTCGCCCGCGCGCTTCCCCAGATCGCGGCCAGCGTGCGCAGCTCGCTCACGCTCGAGCGCGCGCTGCGCACGGCCGCGTCGCACGTCGAGGACCCGCTTCGCGAAGAGCTCGCCCGCGTGCTGGCCGACACGGCGTACGGGACGACGCTCGCGATGGCGTTCGAGCGCATGGCGCGCCGAACCGACAGCCCCGACGTGCGCTCGCTCGCCGCAGCCGTCAGGATTCAGCAGCGGTTCGGCGGTGCGGTCGCGCCCGTGCTCGACCTGATCGCCGCGCATGCTGCAGCGCGGCTGCGCACGTCGCGCGAACTGAAGACCGAGCTTGCGGGCACGCGCTTGGCGAAATGGTTCGTCGCGCTCGCCATGCCGGCGATCTTTTTCATCATGTTCGCGACGAATGCCGACTTCTCGCAGTTCTATCGGGAACAGCCGCTTGGTTGGATCGTGCTGGGTGTCGCGGGGTGCTCGGAGGCGTTCGGGCTGTTCGCCTGCCAGCGCATCACGGCGATGGATCGGAGCCGAAGGTGATCGCGGGCGGAGCGGGCGCGGCGGTTTGCGCGATGCTCGTTCTGGGGGCGATAGGCGGGCTCGCCGCTTACGAAGCGTTCGTGCGCTACGCGGCTCCCGCGCGTCGCGACGTCGTCGCGCCATCGTCGGCGAGCGCCTCGAAGGATGGCCACCGTGCGGGCGGCGCGTCGCGGCGCCGTCGTGCAACCGAGGCTTTCGGTGCGTTCGCTGCGTTTCTCGATAAACGCGTTCCGCTCACGCGCGCCGACGTCGAATCGAGCCGCGATCGTTTGAGCAGGGCGGGCGTGGAGCTTGAACCGGAAACATGGAGGAGCATCCGTGTCGTGTCCGCGTTGGGATGCGCGGGGCTTGCAGGGGTCGCCGCCGCGGGCATGGGCTTCGAACCGCCCGCGTTCGCGGGCGCGGCAGCTTGCTGCGCGGCATGCGGCTGGATGGCTCCGTCCTGGGCGCTATCGCGAAGGGAGCGCAACCGAAGGAGGGCGATCGAACTCGCGTTGCCCGACGCGATGGAGCTGCTCGGCATCGCCATCGCGGCAGGCTCTCCGATCGAGCAATGCTTCCGCGAGGTCGCGGAAAGCATGGACGGCCCCCTGGCACGGGAATTCTCGCTCGTCGACAGGGAGGTGAACCTGCTGGGCCGTTCGCGCGAGGAGGCGCTTGAGCACCTGGGGCAGCGGTGCCGCAGCCAGGACGTCAGCGCATTCACCGCCCAGCTGATGCAGGCGGTCAGCCAGGGGTCGTCCTTGACGGAGGGTCTAGCTGTCCAAGCGGCGCTGGCGCGCGAGACGGCGCAAGCGGAGGCGATGGAGCGCATCCGCAAGATGCCGACGAAGCTCGATATCGTGCTGTCGCTGTGCTTTCTGCCGCCCACGGTCGCGCTCGTCGTGGTTCCGACGGTGGTCAATCTGCTGAACTTCTTGAACGATTCGATGGGATGAGGGGGCTTTCGTGAGACGAGCGAACAAAGGGATGGATCCTGAAAGGCGGGTCGTCTGCGGCATCGCGGCCGTCGTTGCGGTCGTGGTGGCGTCCGTCGCGTTCTTCGGCTGGAGGGCGTGCGGGCGCTCCGTCGATGCCGTAGGCGTCGACGGAGCTGCGATCGAACTGAAGGTTAACTTGCGATGCGACGGCTGGTCGTCCGAGAACACCGGGCTGGGAGTGTTCGTGTCGGGTACGCAGATCGACGGGGCGACCTGCGACGAGCAACTCGTGTTCGAGGGGTCGGGCGTGCAGACCGCCTACCTCGGCGCGGGTTCGTACGAGATCGTCCCGCAGCTCCCGTCGCTCATGTTGCGCGACGGCACCGTGCTCGCCGCAGGCGATGCGGTCGCGCGCGACTACGGCGAGGGCTCTTCCGCAGCCGACGATCTCGAGATCGCGTACGCGGCGATCGACGCGCGCGACCTGTCCGAGGACGAGTTGCGCGCCGTCGCCGATTGCAGCTTCGTCTTCGAGGACGATGCGAACGCGGCGTTCGAGCGCGCTTTGGAGCGGAAGAGCGGGGAGGCGGACCATGAAGCGTGAGGTGCATCGCGTGGTGCGCACGCTGTTGGCCGCCGCCGTGCTTTTGGGAGCCAGCTTCGGCCTCGCCGCCCTGGAGACGGGCGAGGCGTTCGCGTACTCGTATAGGACCACGGATACAAAGACCATCTACAATCGAGCTTGGATCAGAGCGGACGCATCAGCGAACTACCTCGAGCTCATCGGCTCCGATCCCATCGGACCGCGCTTCGACATGCCCAGTTGGAACGCCCCCGGCGGCATCCATTCTCGCATCGAGGCGTATCGGTTCGCCGTATGGAGCGCCGCGAACGGTCAGGACGACCTTGTCTGGTACACCGGCGACAACGGTCGCTGGACGCGAGCGGGCGCCGTGATGGGAAGCGGCAAGCTCGACGGCAGCGGCAACGGCAACGGGTTCGGGTGCATCGCCACCTACGGTTACGGATGGGGAGGCTCCGTCATATCGAAGCACGGCGGGTTCGATGCGCTCATGTACTGCCATGTATACCTTCTGAATACGGACTACGGCTTGAATTGCTACGGGTCCGTTGATTTCTGGCCGCGCGTCAAAATACAGTACGACGCGAACGGCGGAAGCGGCGCGCCGGCTGCGCACTACAAGTACATCGGCACCACGGCGAACATCTCGTCGCAGAAGCCCACAAGGACGGGTTACACGTTCGAGGGGTGGTCGACGACGAAAAACGGCGCGGTGAACATCGCACCCGGCCAGAAGATTGGATACGAAGACTGGAACCTTCTGCAGTGCAGCAACATCCCGCACGATTGGGCGGGAAGCAGCCCGACGGCGTTCTTCCGCGACGAGGCTGCTGGGCAGCCGTCGCCTTCGGGGTCGAACATCATCCCGCTGTACGCAGTGTGGAAGCCGATATCCTACACCGTGTCCTACAACGGCAACGGCGCGACGGGCGGCAGCACCGCGTCGTCGTCGCACGTGTACGACGCGGCGCGCTCTCTCACGGCGAACGGTTTCCGACGCAGCTACACGCTCACCTGCGACGCGCAGGGAGGCTCGGCAGGCGTGAAGCGGCTGGACTGCACTTGGGGCTGGAAGTCATGGAACGAGCGTGCCGACGGAACCGGCTCGTCGTACGGGAACAAGGCCTCCGTCAAGAACCTTCGCGCGACGACGGGAACGACGAACCTCTACGCGCAATGGGACGAGGGTTACGTCGAGCTTCCCGATCCGGGGACGAAATCCGATTGCACGTTCAAGGGGTGGTACGACGCTCCTTCGGGCGGGTCGTTGATCGGCAAGACGGGCGATCGGGTTTCCGTCGCGTCGAGCACGACCTACTATGCGCGATGGCAGCCGTATGCGCGCATCGCCTACTACGCCGACGGAGCCGACGGGGCGGTGTTCTCGGAGTCAGTCGAGGCGGGATGCGCGTATCGGTCGAACAGCCAGGCGACGGCCCAGGCGACGAAGGCCGATTGCGCGGGTTTCGACGGCTGGTACCTCGACGCCGCGTGCACCCGGCCCTTCGCCGAAGGCTCGATCGTGCCCGAGGCGGGTCTCTCGCTGTACGGACGCAACCGCGTGACGGTTTCGTACGCCCTGACCGATCGCACCGTCGCGTTGTTCGCCGACCGAGAGCTTTTCGCTGACGAGGCGCGGCTCGAGCCGCTCGCCCGCATAGAGCCGCCTCCGTCGCGCGAGCTGTTCTACGGCGATCGCCTTTCGTTCGATCGGGGGAGCAGCGTGTGGTTCCAGCAGCACGACCGCATGCGCGAGGCAACGTGCGAGGCGGGCGCCTACCCGACGGCCGCAGGCGAGGGCGCTCCCGCCCGATCGGCCCGCATCACCGGCAACACTGTTGCGTACCTGCAATGGTCGGTTCCCGTGTACGACGGCATCGCGCTTTCCTAAACCTTACGCTTGCGTAATACTAACGTTGGAGTTATAGTTCGAGAGGAGCAGATCGCATGCCGCCGAAACCGTTCGAGATATATCGTCGACTGCTCAGAGAGGGCTGGCAGGACGTCGGAGGAGGCAAAGGCTCTCATCGGAAGCTGAAGCGGGGAGACCGAACGATCATGCTGCCGCTTCGTCGGAAAGAGCTGCCGAAGGGATTATGGGAGAGCATCCGCAAAACCGCTCGGTGGCGCTGAGGTGTGAAAAAGCGCGAGAGAGGACGAACCATGCGTTACATGTATCCTGCGATTTTCACGGAGAACGAGTTGGACGGCTATAGCGTGCAGTTCGTCGATTTCGAGAACGGCTACACCTGCGGTGACGACATGGAAGATGCCGTCGCGATGGCTGCGGAAGTCCTCTGGCTCCTCATCGACGACTACCTGCAGCTCGACAAGCCTCTGCCGAAGCCGACGTACCCGATCGAGCACGAAGGCCTGCTGGTCGCTCTATCGGTCGACGTCGATACCGAGCGGGGCGTGCTGACCACGAAGATGGCGGCGCACCTGCTCGGCGTGAGCGATGCCCGCGTGCGCCAGATGATCTGCTCGGGCCAGCTTGCCGCCAAGAAGCAGGGCCGCGACAACTACGTGTACCTTTCCAGCGTGAAGGAGCGTCTGAACAACCCGCCGAAGCCGGGCCGCCCGCGCAAGAGCGACCGCCTCGAAAGCGTCGCGGAAACGGCTTCGTAGCGCGAGGGCTAGACTCCAGCAGTCAGGCAGGAACGTTCTCCCGGACCGATGGCGAGGGCGGGGCCCTCGCCATCGACCGACGCGGTTCCCGCCCTCGCTCGTGCGCCTACCCGTGCGTGGCGTGCGCCGCAGCGGCATTGCCCCCGGCTTCCGAGCTCTGCACGCGCAGCCGTCCCGCCACCAGCGCCACCGCGAATATCGCCGCCGTGAACAGCAGCATCACGCCCATGTTCTCCAGAATGGGTATCACCGCCTCCGGCGTGGCCGCGCCCATGTCGGCCGCTGCTTGCAGCGCGCCCGTGTACCAGTAGGCGGGCGAGAAGTGCGCCAGCATTTGCACGGACGGATCCAGCAGGTCGAACGATATCCAGGCGCCGCCCAGAAACGAGATCACCATGCCCAGGATGTTGCCCAAGGCGTTGCTGGCGAATTCTCCCACGCCCAGCTGACCCAGCAGGTAGCCCACCGAAAGCGGGATCGTGGCGAACACGAACGACGCCGCGACCATCAGCGCGAGCCCCGGACCGCTGATCATCGACGTAGCCTCATGGAACACGGTGAATCCCAAACAGATCGTCCACAGCCACACCGCCGTCATGACCAGCAGGCTGCTCGCCGCCAGCTGCAGCCCGTAGGACAGGGACGGCAGCGGCGACACGAGGTTGCGTCGGCGCAGATCGGTGCGGTTGAGCGTGGTCATCATCACGCCGACGCACACGATGATGGAGGCGAACAGGGTGTAGGTGCCCCATTGGAGGAAGAACACGAACCGCTGCGCCTCGGACGAGGTTCCGCCCACTTCCACGCTGTCCGTTTCCGCCGATTCGGCCATGGCCTCGGCTGCGTGCTGCACGATATCGCCCTGCGAAGCCGATCCTTCGAGGCCGGCGTACGCGCCCGCGATGCCCAGGTACGAATTCACCATCTGGTCCATCAGGCTGCCCTCGGTGGAGTAGAAGCTGTACACCGTCTCGAGCGTCGGCAGCTCGTCGCCGGTGCGCGCGGCTTCCACGAACGCGTCGCCGAACCCTTCCGGAACGATGAGGATGTACGAGCTCTGACCCTTGGCCACGGCGTCTTGCAACGCCATCTGGCTGTCTTCGATGGGAACTTCGATGCCCTGCTCCCGCAAGTAGGCCGCCAACCCGTCCGACAGCGCGCTTCCGTCGCGATCGATCACGGCGAACTTCGTCTCGTACGGCGAGAACTCGCTGTCGTTCGTGCCGCCGAACGTCAGGCCGCTTGCGATGAACACGCCCATCATGCTCAGGAAGCCGGCGTACACGATGAGGTACATCGGGTGCCGCAGCACCGTCTTGATCGCGGTTTTAAAGACTTGCATAGCGCTGCCTCCTTATGAACAGAGCCGACGCGGCGAACAGTACCGCAGCCATGGCCAGCAGGATCAGGATGTGCTCGATCGTGCGCTGGTAGGTGTCGTAGTACATGATGCTGTAGAACGCTTGGGATATCTGCACGGCCGGGTTGACCAGCTGCGCCGCGGGCACCGCCGCGTTCACGGTATCGGCCAGCTTCATCGTGGGCGAGCCGTACAGCCCGGCGAACAGCGAGGCGAAGCACACGATGCCGGACAGCATGCCGCCCTTCACGCTTTCGTCGATCTTCGGCAGCGAGCCCAGCAGCGTGCCGAACGCCGTCGCCGTCAAGGCCGCGGCGGCGATCACGGCGATGCATATCGCATCTCGTCCGCCGAAATCCACGCCGGCGACGAACCGGATGTACAGATACGCGATGGCGATGCAGGCGAACGTCAGCACCCAGCTGGCGGCCAGCGTCGCCGTCAGCGTCTTCGCGCGGCTGAGCGCTCCCACGGCGCGCCGCGCCCCCAGCGCGCTCAGGTTCGGCTGCGTGCGGCAGATAGCGATCATCCCGATCTGCCCACCGAACAGTGCCGCCATGCCCAGCAATGCGAAGAAGTAGCGCACGGATTCTTTGGGCGGGTTCTGCGTGACGTCGATCTTCTCGGTGAGATCGCCGGCGTCCAGCAGCTTTTCCACCGCCGCCATGTCGGCCAGCGCGGCGGGGTTCTCGGCGGCGACGTCTTCGATGAGCGCCGCGTTGCGCACGTATCCGTCGCCGATGGTCTTCAAGATGGACTGGTAGGCGCTGTCCAGCGAGTCGGGCGTGACCCCCGCCTTCACGTGCACGGTGGGCATGCCGTCGGCGTCAACCGTGAAATACCCGGCCGCTCCATCGCCCGAGATGTTGAAGTAGCCCGCTCCTGCGGCATCGTTTCCGCTCATGAGATCGCGCGCCTCCTGCTCGGTGGCTACGCGCGCCACGTCGAGCATCTGGTCGGCTCCCGGCTCCGCCAGCGTGTCGATCATCTCCGAGAACCCCGGCGCCGCGTCGTAGTTCTCGTCGGCCACCACCGCGGTGGGGATGGGCTCGAACTGCCCCGCCTCGTCCAGGTTCGCGAACATGAACACGAACATCGTGGACAGGATCAGGGGAAACGCCAGCGACCAGATGAACACGCTCTTCTCGCGCACCAGCGCGAGCAGTGCGCCTTTGAATACGTTGAACATGATGTCCGCCCCCTAATCGCGCAGCTCGGTGCCGGTGATCTCGAGGAACACGTCGTTCAGCGTCGGCGGCTCGGCGTAGATGCGCCCGAACTGCGCGCCGTCACGCTGCAGCACGGCCAGCACGTCGCTTACGTTGTGCGTGCCGTTCTGGCAAGCCAGTTCCAGCGTGCCTTCGCGGTAGAGCGTGCGGGTGACATGGGGCAACGCGTCCAGGCGCGCCAACGTGGCTTCGTCCAGCTCGGGCACGTCGATCTGGATCTTCTCGCCCGTGCCGATCATGGCCTTGAGCTCGGCGTTCGTGCCCGTGGCCAGCGCCTGGCCGTGGTCCATGATCATGATGCGCGTGCAGATCTCCTCGACTTCCTCCATGTAGTGGCTCGTGTACACCACGGTGGAGCCTTGGCGGTTCATATTCTGGATGCCTTCGAGGATGGCGTTGCGGCTTTGCGGGTCCACGGCCACGGTAGGCTCGTCGAAGAAGATGAGCTCGGGCTTGTGCGCGATGCCGCATGCGATGTTCAGGCGACGCAGCAGGCCGCCCGAGAGTTTCCGCGGGCGGAACTTCTCGTAGTCCTCCAGGCCGACGAACGCGATGGCCTCGTCAACAAGGTCGCGGCGCTTCGCGCGGTCGTTCACATACAGCGCGCAGAAGTAGTCGATGTTCTCGCGCACGGTCAGCTCCTCGAACACGGCCACGTTCTGCGGCACGATGCCGATCCTGCGCTTCAAATCGTAGCTGGACGGGCGCATGGTCTGGCCGAACAACTCGATAGTGCCCTTGTCGTAGGTCAGCAGCTGCAGGATGCAGTTGATGGCGGTGGTCTTGCCCGACCCGTTCGGTCCTAAAAGGCCGAACACTTCGCCCGATTCGATGTGCAGGCTGAAATGATCGAGCGCCAGCACCTCGTTGTAGCGCTTGACCAAGTTGTCGACAGCTACGATGTTCATGGTTCCTCCTCGTGGCGGTTCCGTTCCGCGATTTCGTTGTCGGCACCATCATGCCCCTGTAGCGGTTTCCACGTAAGTGTGCGGCGTCATCGGTCTCAACCGGAGCCATGACATTTGTCATGGACCTCGTCCGGTTCGTCATTTTGTCGCGTCCTCGTGCCGCGCTGCGCCTTGCCGCCCGCTATACTGATGGCCATGGATCGGGTTATCGACGAAATCATCCTCGTTGCGCTGTGCTTGCTGCTTTTGCCGTTCGCGGCGTTCTCCGGCGCGCATGTCGCGGCGCTCCTGTGCGCCATCGTGGTGGCGTGCTGCTTCGACGTGTACCCGCATGCGCGGCTTCGCTTCGCGGCGGCGGGCGCGTACGAGCTGGCGGCGCTGTTCGTCCCGGAGTTCTCCGCGTTGCTGCCGGTCGTCGCGTACGTGCTGTTCGGCGAGCGGTTCTGGCTCGTGCGGCTGTCCTGGATCATGCCGCTGGCGGCCGCGCTGCGCACCCAGGACGTTCTGCTCGTCCCCGCGGCCGTGCTGTGCGCGGCTGCCTGCCTCATGGCGTGGCGCACGAAACGCGCGGGCGAGGAGCGCGAGCGCTACCGCGCCCTGCGCGACGAGCAGCAGGAGGCGTCGCTGTCGCTTGCGAACAAGAACCGCGAGCTCATGGCCGCGCAGGACTACGAGGTGCGCTTGGCCACCCTGTCCGAGCGCAGCCGCATCGCCCGCGAGATACACGACAACGTGGGTCATCTGCTCACAAGATCGGTGCTGCAGGTGGAGGCGTTGCAAGTGGTGCACGCCGACGACGAGTGCGTTCGCGGCGGGCTGGCATCGGTGGGCGCGACGTTGCACGAGGCCATGGACACGGTGCGCAAAAGCGTGCACGACCTGCACGACGATGCGTTCGATCTACGCGCGCGTCTGGAAGGCGTCATCGGCGCCTGCGGCTTGGACGACGTGCGCCTCGTGTACGACGTCCAGGATGTGCCGCTTCCCGTCGCCTACGGCGTGGTGGCCGTCGTCCGCGAGGCGCTGTCGAACGTGGCGAAGCACAGCGACGCCACGCGCGTCGACGTGTCGGTCATCGAATACCCGGCTCTCTACCAGCTCATCGTGCAGGATAACGGTTCGCGCGACGGTGCACGTTCTACGGCGGTGGATGTCCCGACCGCGCAGGCCGGCATCGGTTTGCAGACGATGGAGGAGCGTGTGAGCTCGCTGGGCGGGCGCCTGCGCACCGGCTACCGCAAAGGCTTCCGCGTGTTCGCCACCGTGCCGAAAGAACCGTCGAAGGAGAAATCATGATCAGGACGCTTATCGTCGATGACGACCCGTTCGTTCGGATGTCGCTGCAGACCATCCTCGAAGCGCAGGACGACGTGGAGGTGTGCGCGCTCGGCGCCGACGGCGACGAGGCGGTCGAGCTGTTCGAGCGCGAACGGCCCGACGTGTTGCTCATGGACATCCAGATGCCGGGCTCCGATGGCCTCGGCGCGGCCGAGCGCATCCTGGGCGCGCACAAGCACGCGCGCATCGTGTTCCTCACCACGTTCTCCGACGATGAGTACATCGTGCGCGCCCTGCGCCTGGGGGCGAAGGGCTACCTCATCAAGCAGGAAGTGGCCACCATCGCGCCGGCCTTGCGCACGGTCATGGCCGGTCAGAGCGTGCTTGGCGGCGAGGTGCTTGATCGCATGGACGTCCTTATGAGTCGAGGACCCGCATGCGCGGAGAACGCGCCGGGCGGCGAGATGCGCAGCGGCCTCACCGAGCGCGAATCTGCCATCGTGGAGCTGGTGGCCGAGGGTCTCGATAACAAGGAGATCGCCGCCAGGCTGTACCTCAGCGAGGGCACGGTGCGCAACCACATCAGCGCCATCCTCCAGAAGCTCGATCTGAAGAATCGCACCCAGCTGGTCGTCCGCTACTACCGCGACCGCTGAATGAGACAGGGGAATGAGACAAAGGGACGGGGGCTACTTGAACGCCGCTTCGAACAGCTCCTCGGCTTCTTTCTGCAGCTTCTCTTCGATGGCGAGGTACGTATCCAAAAGCTTGTTGCCGGCTTCGGTCAGGTCGCTGCCGTGAGCGCCGTCGCGGTTCAGCAGCTGCAAGTCGAGCGCCGCCTCGGTGTCCTTGATGATGCGCCAGGCCTTGCTGTAGGCCATGCCCATGCCCTTGGCAGCGGCGTTGAGCGAGCCGGTTTCGCGCACGCCCAGGCACAGGCTGGCGATGCCGCGGCCGAACAGAGAGCCGCTTTCGGCATCCGGGTTCATGATGGAAAGCCTGATCGTCGGCTTCAGGTTCGCAAGGTCGCTCATGGGATTCCGTCCTTTGCTTGTTGCTTGCGCATGCATGCGCGTCAGTCGTCCAGGTGCTCGAGGAAACGCAGTGCCGCCGCCTCGATGTCGTTCGTGCCGCCGTCGATGATCTCGTCGAAGCGGATGGGAAGCGCGTCCAGCTCAGCCAGGCCGTGGGGGATGTCGTCGACGCCCGTCTCGCGCGCGATCAGCTCGTTCAGCTTGCAGCCCGACAGCGCGGCCACGTCGTCGGGCAGCGGCGCGCCAGGCTCGATGCCGTGCAGCGCGCGGTACACGTTGTCGCCGAACTTGGCCCAGTGCGCCGTGCTCGCGATGAGCACGGGGTTCTCGCCCCGAAGGTTCTCGGCGGTCTGGTAGGCCACGGCCGTGTGCGGGTCCAACAGGTAGCCGTGCTGCTCGAACACGCGCTTGATGGTGTCCAGGCACGTGGCGTTGTCGATGGAGTCCGACGCGAACAGCTCCCGCACGCGGGCGAAGGTCTCTTCGTCCACGCGGAAGCGGCGCTGCCCGCGCAGGTCGGCCATCCAGCCGGCTATGGCGGCGGCGTCGCGTCCCGTGAGCTCGAACAGCTGACGCTCCAGGTTCGACGAAACGAGGATGTCCATGGACGGCGAGGGCGTCAGCACGAAGGGGCGCTCGGATATGTCGTAGGTGCCCGTGTTGATGAAGTCGGTGAGCACGCGGTTCTCGTTGCTGGCGCAGTACAGCATGCCCAGCGGCACGCCCATGCGCTTGGCGTAGTAGGCGGCCAGGATGTTGCCGAAGTTGCCCGTGGGCACGCATACGTCCAGCTCGTCGCCCAGGTTCAGTTTGCCGTCGGCCGCCAGCTGCGCGTAGGCCGACACGTAGTACACGATCTGGGGCATGAGGCGCCCCCAGTTGATGGAGTTCGCGCTGGAAAGAGCGATGCGGTGCTCGTCCTGCAGCTTCTTCGCAAAGGCCTCGTCGCCGAACACGTTTTTCGCGCCCGTCTGGCAGTCGTCGAAGTTTCCGCGCACGCCCCATACCTGCACGTTGCGCCCGCGCTGCGTGGCCATCTGCTTGAACTGGATGTCGCTCACGCCGCCGTCGGGGTACATGACGCCGATGGACACGCCGTCCACGTCGCGGAAGCCCTCGAGCGCGGCTTTGCCCGTGTCTCCCGAGGTGGCTACCAGGATGAGGAAGTCGTGGTCGAGCTTGCCCTGCTCGCGCAGCTGGGCGGCGCTTGCGGAGAAGAAACGCGGCAGGCACTGCAGCGCCATGTCCTTGAACGCGCTCGTGGGGCCGTGCCATAGCTCCAGCACGTGGGTGTCGGCCGAAAGCGACGTGATGGGGCAGATGCGCTCGTCGTCGAAGTTGTCGCCGTAAGCCTGGGCCATAAGCGCTTCGACGGTTTCGGCGGGCAGATCCACGTCGAACGCCCGATAGATGCGCGCCGCGCGCTGGGCGTACGGCAGCTCGGCCAGCGCTCCGATCTCGTCGAGGGAAAGCTCGGGGATGCGTTCGGGCACGTACAAGCCGCCGCCCGCGGCCAGGCCGTCGATGACGGCTTCCGTAAAGGTGACGGGGCGCTCGCTTTGCCCGCGCGTGTCGGAGTAGAGGTTTTGAGCCATGTCCTGCACTTTCATCCGTGTTCCGCCGAACTGGTATCGCGTCTCAGTATACTATGCTGGGAATTGTCCCGGCGGCAGAATCGGCGGAGGATCTTCACGCAATTTGCAAGCGGCCGCGTTCCCGCCCTGCTTGCTCGACCTGGGTTTCCAGGCGCCTTCCGTTCCGTAACGAATCAACCTGCGCCCCGCTGCCGCGGCGAAGCCCGGTACGCTGAGCGTCGTATGCGTTACGGAAGCGAGGTGCAGACGATGGGCGAGCCCGCGAACAGAGGACGACGATCCTCCTCCGGCGGCATGATGATGCACGGAGTGAACCTCAAGCGGCGGTTCTTCGTGAGCCTCGTGCTGGCGGTTCCCATCCTGCTGCTGTCGTCGCCGATGGGGCTCGCGCTGCCCATCACGCTGTCGTTTCCCGGCTCGGACTGGCTCGTGGCCGCGCTGGCCACGGTGCTGTTCGTCTACGGCGGCTGGCCGTTTCTGCGCGGCGCGGCGGACGAGGTGCGCAACCGCAAGCCCGCCATGATGACGCTCGTGGCGCTCGGCATCACCACGGCCTACGTCTACAGCATGTACGCGTTCGCCATGGGCAGCGTCGCGCACGACGGCGGCATGCACATGGACTTCTTCTGGGAATTGGCCGCGCTCATCGTCATCATGCTGCTGGGCCATTGGATCGAGATGCGAGCCGTCATGGGCGCAGGGGACGCGCTCAAGGAGATGGCCGAACTGCTGCCGGCGCAGGCGCACGTGAAGCAGGCGGACGGCTCCTTCGCCGACGTGCCGCTCGACGAGGTGCAGGTGGGCCAAACCGTCATGGTGGAGGCGGGGGAGAAGGTGCCCGCCGACGGCGAGGTGACGGACGGCTCGTCGTCCGTCAACGAGGCGCTCGTCACGGGCGAGGCGCGCGCCGTGGAGGCGCATGAGGGCGACACGGTGTTCGGCGGCTCGCAGAACGGCGACGGCACGCTGTACGTGCGCGTCACCGGAACCGGCCAGTCGGGCTACCTCGCCCAGGTCATGCAGCTCGTCTCGCAGGCGCAGCAGGAGAAATCGCGCGCCGAGGTGCTGTCCGACAAGGTGGCGCGCTGGCTGTTCTACGCCGCCGTGAGCGTTGGTCTCGTCGCGTTCGTCGCGTGGCTCGCCGTCACCGGCAGCGTGTCGGACGCGCTCACGCGCATGGTCACCGTGTTCGTCATCGCGTGCCCGCACGCGCTGGGCCTGGCCATTCCGCTCGTGGCGGCGCGCTCGACCTCGCTCGGCGCGCGCAACGGCCTGCTCGTGCGCCGCCGACGCGCCCTCGAGGTGGCGCCGCGGGTGAACGTGGTGATGATGGACAAGACGGGCACGCTCACCGAGGGCGACTTCCGCGTGGCCGAGGTGCGCGCGGTGGGGAAGCGGAGCGCCCCCGCCGGTGACGCCTCCGACGCCCCCAACGTCCCCGGCGCCCCCGCCGACGATCGCGCGCTCGCGCTCATAGCGGGCCTCGAGCAGTCGTCGTCGCACCCGCTGGCCGCCAGCATCGTGGCCGCCGCGCAGCAGCGCGGCGTGCAGCCTGCGGCCGTGCGCGACGTGCAGGCCGTGGCGGGCGTCGGCGTGAAGGGCGTGCTTGAAAATGGCTCGCACGCCCTCATCGCGAACGCGCGCTATCTGGACGAGCAGCGCATCCCCTACGATCGTTCCGCCTTCGACCAGCTGGCAGGCCGTGGCCTCACCGTCAGCTACCTCGTGATCGACGGCGAGGTGCGCGGCGTGGTGGCGCAGGGCGACCAGATCAAGCCCACCGCCCGCGAGGCGGTGCGACAGCTCAAGGCGCGCGGCATCGCGCCCGTGATGCTCACCGGCGACAACGAGGCGGCGGCCCGCGCCGTGGCGCACACGCTCGGCATCGACGAGTTCCGCGCCGGCTTGCTGCCCCAGGACAAGGTGCAGCTCGTGCAGCAGCGCCGCGATGCGGGCGACGTGGTGATGATGGTGGGCGACGGCATCAACGACGCGCCGGCGCTGGCCCGCGCCGACGTGGGCGTGGCCATCGGCGCGGGCACCGACGTCGCCATCGACTCCGCCGACGTCGTGCTCGTGAAAAGCGACCCCGAGGACATCGTGCGCCTGCTCGACCTCGGCACGAACACCACGCGCAAGATCAAGCAGAACCTCTGGTGGGGCGCCGGCTACAACATCGTGGCCATCCCGCTGGCGGCCGGCGTCCTCGCGCCGGTGGGCATCCTGCTCAGCCCCGCCGTGGGCGCGGTCCTCATGAGCCTGTCCACCGTCATCGTCGCCGTCAACGCGATGACCCTCAAAAACAAATGAGGCGACCGCGCCCCGCGCCCTGCAGCGTCCTCGTTCCAGTCCAACAATATGCGGAAAATGTTAGCTAAGGCTTCCATTCCCCGAGAGTTTGCTATAAGATACTTTTGTTACATGAAGCTAACTCGATGGGAGTCACCATGGACAACGCAACGGTTGCGAGCATGCAGGGAACGGTCGGTCGTACGGACGCAGGGTCTGCGCAGGGCATCGCCTGCCAGCAGATGCCGCTTTCGTTCCTGAAGGGCGGCGAGACGGGCACCATCGCGAAGGTGCGCGGTCGCGGCGATCTGCATCATCATCTGGAGAACCTCGGCTTCGTCGAGGGCGCGCAGGTGACGGTGGTGTCCGAGGCTGCCGGCGACCTCATCGTCGAGGTCAAGGGCATCCAGGTCGCGCTCAACCGCCAGGTCGCGGCGCATATCATCACGAACGCCGCCGCGTAGCACCTCCGCAAGCCACGCACGAGCACGAACGGATGTTTCACGTGAAGCATCTGCCGTGCCGTTTGGCGTGCGCGCATCGAGTTGGCATCACCGCAAGGAACCTCAAGGAAAGGAAACGGGGCATATGGCAGAAGTTCAAGATCGAACGCTGCGCGACGTGGCCATCGGCGACACCGCCACCGTCCGTCGCCTGACGGGCGAGGGCGCGCTCAAGCGTCACATCATGGACATGGGCATCACCAAGGGGACGAGCGTGTTCGTTCGCAAAGTCGCGCCGCTGGGCGATCCGATCGAGGTCACGGTGCGCGGATACGAGCTGTCGCTGCGCAAGAGCGAGGCGGAGAGCATCCTCATCGGCTGACGTTGCCAGGCGTGAGCGCCAGGTGACGAGGATAGAGGCGCCGCGGCGCTTCTTTTTTGGGACTGAGTTAGTAGCAGCTAACTTAAAAACGAGCCAACGGGGGATTGCAGACCCCCGACCGGCTTCGAAGCAGATGGAAAGGCTGATCATGGGAATTCGCATAGCGCTTGCCGGCAACCCGAACTGCGGCAAGACGACGATGTTCAACGATCTGACCGGCGCCAGCCAATACGTTGGCAACTGGCCGGGCGTGACCGTTGAGAAAAAGGAAGGGAAGTACACCCGCGACAAAGACGTGATCATCACGGACTTGCCGGGCGTGTACTCGCTGTCGCCGTACTCTCCCGAGGAGATCGTGACGCGCGACTACCTGTTGGACGGCGGCCCCGACGTCGTCGTGAACCTCGTGGACGCGACGAACCTCGAGCGCAACCTGTACCTGACCACGCAGATCCTCGATCTGGGCGTGCCCGTCGTGGTGGCGCTCAACATGATGGACCTCGTGAAGAAGAGCGGCGACAAGATCGACGTGGCCGGCCTGTCGAAGCAGCTGGGCTGCCCCATCGTCGAGACGACGGCGCTCAAGGGGCACGGCATGGCCGAGCTCATGGAAACCGCCGTCAAGGCGGCGAAGGCCGGCAAGCCCGCCGAGCCGAAGATGCCCTTCGACGCGCAGGTGGAAGAAGCCATCACGAAGATCGAGGGCATTCTGGGCAACCGCGTGTCTCCGGCAACCGCGCGCTGGTTCGCCATCAAGCTGTTCGAGGGCGAGGAGCGCACCGTCGCCAACATGAAGCTCAGCGCCGCCGACCTCAAGGCGGTCGAGGCGATTCGCGAAGAGGTGGAGAACAAGCTCGACGACGATGCCGAGAGCATCATCACGTCCGAGCGCTACAACGCCATCACGCACGTCATCGACAAGACGATGAAGCGCTCGCACAAGGGCATGACCACCACGCAGAAGATCGACCGCGTGGTGACGAACCGTTGGCTGGGCCTGCCCATCTTCGTGGTGGTCATGGCGCTCGTGTACTACCTGGCCATCTCCGTGGGCACGGGCGTGGTCACCGACTGGGCCAACGACGGCATCTCCGGCGACGGCTTCCTGTACACCGGCGGCGCGGCCTACGAAGAGGCCGTGGGCGAATGGGAAGGCGAGCAGGCCAACATCGAAGCCTACCTCGCCGCTGCTGAGGAAGACGGCATCGACGTGGAGGGCGCGACCGCGGCCCTCGAAGCCGAAGAGCCCACCGCTGCCGACGAAAGCGCCCTCGCCGCATTCCAGGAGGATGCCGAGAAGGCCGGCGTCGTCGGCATCGTCGAGGACGAGGAGACCGGCGAATCCGCCGAGGTGGACGCCGCGGCCTTTGCAACCGCCCTCGAAGCTGAAGAGCCCGACGCTTCCGACGGCTCGTGGGGCCTGTGGATTCCCGGTTTGGGAGCGGTCATCGGCAACGCCCTCGAGGCGGTCGACGTCGCGCCGTGGCTGCAGAGCCTCGTGATGGACGGCATCGTCGCGGGCGTCGGCGCCGTGATCGGCTTCATTCCCCAGATGATCATCCTGTTCCTGCTGCTCGCGCTGCTCGAAGGGTGCGGCTACCTGGCGCGCGTCGCGTTCATCATGGACCGTGTCTTCCGCCGCTTCGGCCTGTCGGGCAAGAGCTTCATCCCGATGCTCGTCGCGTCCGGCTGCGGCGTGCCCGCCGTCACGGCCACGAAGACCATCGAGAACGAGAAAGACCGTCGCATGACCATCATGACGACGACGATGATCCCCTGCGGCGCGAAGATGCCCATCATCGCGCTCGTGTTCGGTGCCATCGCCGGCGGCAACACCGAGGCTACCTGGTGGATCGCCCCGCTGTTCTACTTCCTGGGCGTCATCGCCATCATCATCTCCGGCATCATGCTGAAGAAGACCAAGATGTTCGCCGGCCCCACCTCGCCGTTCGTCATGGAGCTTCCTTCCTACCACATGCCCACGGTGAAATCCATCCTGATGTCCACGTGGGACCGCATCAAGGGCTACATCGTCAAGGCAGGTACGATCATCTTCCTGTCCACCATCGTCATCTGGCTGCTCATGAACTTCGGTGACGCGGGCGAGGGCTTCGGCTTGCTCGATACCGAGATGGACGACTACATCCAGTACAGCCTCATGGCGGGCCTGGGCAACGGCATCGGCTGGATCTTCGCGCCGCTTGGCTTCGGAGACTGGCAGGCAACCGTCACGTCCATCACCGGCCTCGTGGCGAAGGAGAACGTCGTCGCCACCGTCGGCATCCTGACCAGCCTGGGCGATGTGGGCGAAGCCGATCCCACCATGTGGGCCGCGTTCGCCGCCCTCTTTGCGGGCTCGGTGCCGGCCATCCTCGCCTTCTGCGCCTTCAACCTGCTGTGCGCGCCGTGCTTCGCCGCCATCGGCACCATCTGGCGCGAGATGGGCACCGCGAAGTGGACCTGGTTCACCATCGGCTACATGACCATCTTCGCGTGGTGCGTGGGATTGATGTTCTACCAGTTCGGCGGCTTGCTTACCGGCGAGATCGGCTTCAACGTGTGGACGGTCGTGGCCATCGTGGTCCTGGCCGGCATGCTGTTCCAGATTTTCCGCCCCATGCCCACCTTCGACAAGAAGAAGGACAAGGTCGCGGGCGAGCTTGAAGCCGAGGGCAGCGTCGCGTAGGCGAAGCGGCTTCGGGCCCGAGGGAACCCCCTCGGGCCTGTGCCCCGATGTTCCGAGAAAGGACGCGCTATGTTTGGTTTGGAGTTCACGCCGTCTACGGTGGTCGTCGCGCTCATCGTGCTGGCGCTCGTGTTCCTCGCGGTTCGCCGCTTGGTGCGCAACGGCATGTGCGATTGCCATAAGGGAGACGACGCGCACGGCGGATGCGCCGGAGGATGCGGCGGCTGCTCGGGCTGCGGCGCTGCCAGCGCCATGGTGGCCGACATGCAGAAGCGAGCCGCTGCGGAGTCGCACCGCTAACCGCCCCATACGCAGAGCGTCGTAACGCGATCAACGAACGGATGTTTCACGTGAAACATCCGTTTCGTCGTTTACGGGGGCAGAGGGCACGGGGGCAGGGGAGCGGGGATGCCGTGGTCGCCCCCCCCCCCACTCTCTCTCCGTAGCCGCCCCTCCCTCCGATATGTGGAGGAATTGTAAACCATGGTAAACTTCTATTGCCCCGCAGCAAAAGTTATCGTAGACTAACAATTGTCAGCGGGGCCGAGGAAATCGAACCCGCAGGCACCTCCTCTTTTTGCTGACACGGTGGTGGGGACTCTCCTCTCGTCTGGTCGTCCACCACACAGCACGCCGGCGAGGGACCCCCTTCCCTCGCCGGCTCCTCCAACACCCCTTGCACCGCCATCCGGTTTCAACTGGTTCCGCCTGTCGTGTGGTACCATGGAACGACGAACAAAAGGAGGGTTCCGTGGAAAAAATGTCCATGTCGCACGAGGACTACCTTGAAGCCATCGTGATGCTGGGAGGCACGACGGAGGTGTCGGTCAGGTCGGTCGACATCGCGACGAAGCTCGACGTGTCGAAGGCCTCGGTCAACAAAGCGATCAGCTCGCTCAAGGAAAAGGGTCTTGCCGACCAGCCCTATTACGGCGACATCACGCTCACCGAAGAAGGGTACGCCTACGGCATGTCGGTCCTCGACCGCCATCACATGCTGTTCACGTTCCTCACGAAGGCGCTCGGCATCCCCGAGGAGCAGGCCGAGAAGGAAGCCTGCCTCATGGAGCACGCCATCAGCGACGAATCGTTCAAAAAATGGAGTTCTTATATTAACAAGCTCGACCTGTAAGCGGGTTTCGCCCCGCTTTCCCTGACCGTTTTCCTCGGTCACGCGAGCATTCAACAAGTTCTTAACGACGCGCCCGCCCGCCCCGCCCTCGGTGGCAGGGCGGGCGTCGGTGTGGTATGCTTTCCCCAGCTTCTGCATTAAACAAACCAAACACGAAACACGATGCACAGAGGAGCCCCTTTCCTTGGCAACGCAGCCTTATATTCTCTCGTTTGACGAGGCGAAACGCGACACCCGTGCGCGCCGCCCCTCTTCTGCTGCGCCCGAATCGCGTCCCGTGATCCATTCCGTCGATGCCATCCCCGCATTCGAGTCGCCCTTCCGCCAGGCAGGCGAGGGGCGGGGGAGCGCGCGAACGGCGGCGCACGCGCGCCCGTCGGGCGCTGCGCGGCGATCGTCCGCGGGAGCCGGCGACGGTTCGTTCGCCCGCATATCGACGTTCGATCGTCCCGCAGGCCGTCATGCGGCGCCGCGTCCGGCGTCGTCGAGCTCGCGCCGTGCATCGAGCTCGTACGGCACGGGCCGCTTCTCCTCGTTCGACGAGCGCATCGAGGAACAGCCCGAAGAGGAAGTCGAAGAGCGCCGCCTGACCCGCAAGGAGCAGCGCAAGAAGGCGCGCGCCAAGAGCAAGGCCGAGCGCGCGTTCACCAAGCAGTTCGGCGGCTCGAAGCCGTCCGATGCCTCGCAATCGGGCCCGCGCGCCGCGGTGTACAAGGGCGAGATGGGCGCGAAGCACCGTCAGGCCGCGCGCATGCAGAACGCGGAGAGCCCGCAGGCTTCGGCGAAGCGCGGCTTCTCGCTGGGATCGCTCGCATCGCTCAAGTCGTCGCCGAAGTTCATCGCGAGCGCGGCCGTCGCCGTCTGCCTCGTGCTCTCGTGCGCCTTCCTGTACCCGCCGGCGCAGCAGTACTACCATGCGCTGCGCGAGCGCGACCAGCTGGCCGCCGAGTATGCGGCGCTCGAGGAGCGCAACGGCGCCCTCGAAAGCGACGTCTCGTCGCTGCAGACCGACGCCGGCATCGAGGATCGCGCCCACGAGCAGTTCGGATGGGTGAAGAAGGGCGAGGAGACGGCGAACGTGCGCGGCCTCGACCTTGACGAGGACGAGGCATCCACGTTCCGCGCCAACATCACGCCGGGCAGCGTCGAGGCGCCGGAGACGTGGTACTCGCCGTTCCTGGACGCCCTGTTCGGCGTCGAGTAGACCGAGGGAAGGGGTCGCCATGAGCGCCATCGCGGAGCCCGAGAGTACCGAAAGCGGTTTCCAGGCGGGCCGATACGCGGCCATCGACATCGGCACCGTGACGTGCCGCATGCTCGTGGCCGACGTGGACGAGGCGGGGCGGCTCCATGAGCTCGACCGCGAGTACACCATCACGAACCTCGGCGAGGGCGTGGACGCGACGGGCGTGCTGAAGCCCGCGGCCATGCAGCGCGTGGCCGATGCCGTGGCGCGCTTCCTCGACGTGCTGCGCGGGTTCGCCACGCCGGAACATCCCGCCATCACGACGAGGGCCATGGCCACGTCGGCCGCGCGCGACGCGCGCAACGCCGACGAGTTCGAGGCGCTGATGGCGGGCTTGGGCGTCACGCTGTCCGTCATCCCCGGCGAGCGCGAGGCGGCCCTCTCCTTCGCGGGCGCGTCGTGCGACTTCCGGGGGGAGCGCCTGCTCGTGGTGGACATCGGCGGCGGCTCGACCGAGGTCATCGCCGGGCGCGCGGGCAGCCGGCCCGATCGCTCGCACTCCTTCAACATCGGATGCCGTCGCGTGACGGAGAAGTTCTTCGCGGCCGATCCTCCCGGCGCCGGCGAGCTCGAACGGGCCCGCGCGTGGGTGGAGGAGGGGATGCGCCCCTACTTCGACGAGCTGCGCGGGGCGGGCTTCGCACCCGAGCGGCTGGTGGCGGTGGCCGGCACGGCCACCACGGTGGTGTCGATCCACGAGCGCATGGAGGTGTACGACACCTCCCGCGTGCATAAGGCCGTCATCACGCGCCCCATGCTCGACGGGGTGGCCGACCAGCTGGAACGCGTCCCGCTCGCGCAGCGCGAGCGCATCGTCGGGCTCGATCCGGGCCGCGCGCCCGTCATCGTGGCCGGCATGGTGATCCTGCAGACGGTGCTCGACCTGGCCGGCGTCGATTCGTTCACGGTCAGCGAATCGGACATTCTCCACGGCATCATTTTGGACGAAGCGGCGCGCTGAGGTCCCGCCGTCCGATAAAGTTTGCTACCATAGGGCCTGCTCGTTTTCAGCGGGCCGTCGCACGCGGGGGCGTGGCGGAATTGGCATACGCAGGAGACTTAAAATCTTCCGGCTTCGGCCATGTGGGTTCGAATCCCACCGCTCCTACCAAGAACGATGAACAGGGGAAACGTTAAGGATATCGAAACGTTTCCCCTGTTGTTCAAGACGGCCTATTGTCCAAAATTGTCCGAAGTGCGCGCAAATCGTCGCCAATTGTCGGGAAATTACGCTAAAAACTCGCTGCGCACCCACCCTTCCGCTTTGTAGGAAACGCGGCACCATTCCCCGTCGCGCTCGAGCACGTCGCATTCGGCGCCGCGGGGCAGGACGTGGATCACGTTGCCGTTCTGCTCGTCGCGCATGTTCAGGCCGTGCGTCGCCGATACGACGGTTCGGTCGTGACCGATCTCCTCGGACTGCTCGCCATCGTCGGAACCGTCCCAGGCTTGCGGAGAGCCGTTCTCGGCTG
>NZ_WWRX01000016.1:0-50590 GCF_009875575.1 Eggerthella sp. BIOML-A4
GCCTCGACTACTTCCCGAACCGCGTCGCCGACCCGACCCTGGTTCGCCCGGAGATGTGGAACGACTAGTCGCGTAGCTTGACCTACTTGTCACAGACAGGCATCGTCACTTCGTAAAAAGAAAGGGGATTCGGTTTGCAAGGCATTCCGGATCCCCTTTTCCTTTTCATAATCCAATTATCACGCACAAACAGATCGGTCATGTAGGATCAAAGGTAAGACTCCAATCGTTTCGCATTCGATCTTGCATGACAAGAAAACCCCTCTGACAGGGGGTTAGGTGGGGCATACTCTTTTTTGCTACTGGTTTAAGGAGGACCAATGGCAGACAACGCTAACAAGGAAATCAAGACCGCGACAGCCGATGACGGCTCGACCGGCTACGAGATGAAGATCGGTCTTGGCACCATTGCCATGCTGATCTCGGCGACGGGCATGGGCTTGGTGCCCCTGTTCAGCCGCTGGGCAACTCGTACGGACATGTTCGACGGGGCGCTGGGTCTGAACGCTGGCGACTCCATCGGTGCTTTGATGGCCGTGGGCCGCATGAGCATGGGCGTGCTGTTCTTCGTCGTCATCATGTTCGCTACGGGCAAGGTAGAGACGTTCAAGAAACTCAAGCTGACGCCGGCCATCGCGTTGGGCGGCTTGATGATCGGCATGTCGCTGGCGTGCTACGTGACGTCTTGACCACCATCTCGAACGCTGTTCTGTTCATCTACATCGGTCCTGTCGTTTGCGTAGTGCTCGCGCGCATCTTCCGCAAGGAACCCATGTCTGCTTTACAGTGGGTATGCCTGGTTGCGGTGTTCATCGGCATGTTGTTCGGCAACAACCTGATGGGTTTCAACGAGTCTGGCTTCTTCGTAGACTTCAACCTGGTTCCGTCTACGCCTGAGTTCCCGCAGAAGGGTCTCGGCGACGCCTTCGGCCTGGCTTCCGGCTTCTTCTACGGCGCTTCGATGTTCTTCAACGGCTACCGTAAGGACGCCGACACCACGGCTCGTGGTGTGTGGAACTTCATCTTCGCCGTCCTGGGCGCTGGTGTTATCACCGTCGTCCTGAACTCGCTCGGTGCAAACCCCGGCATGGAGAACTGGGCTCTCAACATCCACTTCACCGCATTCAACTGGATCGGTGCCCTGCTTTTGTGGGTCATCTGCGGTCCTGTGGCTCTGGGCTTCTTGCTGGTGGCTGGCCGCAACCTGCCGGCTGCTGACTACGGCACCATTGCGTACTGGGAAGTTCCCGTGGCCATCTTCGTGGGTCTGGTCGTGTTCGGCGAGGCCCTGACGGTTAACACGATTCTCGGTGGCATTCTCATCATCGGCGGCGGCGCTATCCCCTCTATCAAGGGCATGCTTTCCGCTCGCAAGATGAGAAAAGAAGAGGAGATTTGCGAGAATCTTGCCGCTCGCTTGGAAGAGGAAGAAGTCAAGGAGCACCTGCAGTAGGTTTGGCGGCGTGCGCCTGGTTCTCGGGCGCACGCCTTTCCGCTGAGAAGCGGTAATCCATAACCGGAAAGGAAGGGGTGTGATTCATGAAGATCACGAGCAACCTGACCCATGTTGCCACTGAAATCGAGTTCGAAGCGCCGTTGAACGAGGAGGAGCTGCTCGCCGTGTTCGAGAAGAGCGGCGTCCAGGGCTTCCCGGCCGAGCTCGACATCGCCGAGCGCACGGAGGACCACGTCCAGATGATGTCGCTTGACGGCCTGCTGGGCTTCGCCAAGGCGTCCGGGCTGTCCGCGGTGACCTACGACGTGACGTACTTCCCGCACGCCGACGACGCGGAGGTGGCCTACCAGCTCAGGCAGCTGGCGCGCGACCTGGAGATCAGCGCCGAGGTCATCCGCGACGTGTGCGCGGCCGAGATCCAGGAGTACCTGGCCCTCGACGCGAAGCGCGACGCCGGCCTGCCCGTCCACAGCATCGTGGAGGCCTACACGGGCGGCACCGCGTTCGCCTGGTACGGCATGAGCGACTACCCGCGCCTCAAGCGCTTCATCCTGCGCAAGCTGGCGCAGGGCGGTCAGAAGGCCAAGCACAGCTTCATCATGCGCGCCAGCAAGGCCCAGGTGGATATGCTCGACGAGTACTGATCGTCTTTTGCGGTTGAACCTTCGGGTTGCCCTACGGCCTGTCAGCGAGAACGCAGCACGTCCAAAATTATGCGTTTCACGAGGCATTTTAGGTGGAGCCCGTTTGCTGCAAAACGGGCTCCACGCCTTTTCGGGGCAGGGCTCTCGACGGTTCAAACGCATATAAAAGGTTACAGGTTTACCTCGTATTGCCGTTTTTGCGGTATGATAACCTCAGGTTAAGGCGTTTTCCGACTATCGAAAGGGGCTTCTTTTGGAGCACCAGATACGCCGACAGCTTGCGTGTACTTCTAACGAAGCTGCTAATTTCTTAGGGGATTACCATGGGATCTAACGACCAACGTTCCACTATCAGAAAAGTAGCCGTTTCATCGTTCCTTGGGAACTTCATCGAATGGTTCGACTACGCAACCTATTCGTACTTCGCAGTGGTCATCGCCAACGTGTTCTTCCCTGGCGACGACCCGGCGCTTGCGCTCATGCAGACGTTCGCGGTGTTCGCGCTTTCGTTCCTGCTGCGCCCCATCGGCGCCATCTTCTGGGGCAGCATGGGCGACAAGAAGGGCCGCAAGTGGGCCCTGTCCACGTCCATCTTCCTGATGACCGGCGCTACCTTCTGCATCGGCTTGCTGCCGGGCTACCTGGCCATCGGCCTCGCCGCCCCCATCTTGCTGCTGCTGCTCCGCATGATCCAGGGTTTCTCGGCTTCCGGCGAGTATGCCGGCGCTGCTACGTTCCTGGCTGAGTACGCTCCCTCGGACAAGCGCGGCGTGTACTGCTCGCTCGTGCCTGCTTCGACGGCCGTGGGCCTGTTGGTGGGCTCTACGTTCGCCACGGTCATGTACACGATCCTGCCTGACGCAGCCGTGAACGAGTGGGGCTGGCGCATCCCGTTCCTGTTGGCAGGACCGCTGGGTCTCGTCGCTCACTACATTCGTACCAAGCTGGAGGATTCGCCGACGTATCAGGAGATGCAGGCTGCTATCTCCAAGACCGACGACTCGAATCATCCTATCCGCGACCTGTTCCGTCATCACACGAAGGAGCTCATCATCTCCTTCGGTGCCGCCATGCTGAACGCGGTGGGCTTCTACGTGGTTCTCACGTACTTGCCGGTCTACCTGGAGACGGTGGTCATGATGCCGGCGAACGAATCGTCGCTGATCACCACTATCTGCCTGGTCGCGTACGTGGCGTTCATCTTCGGCATGGGGCATCTGTCCGATAAGTTCGGGCGCAAGAAGATGCTCATCATCGCCTGTGTGTCGTTCATCGTGCTGACGGTGCCGGCGTTCATGCTGTTGAACACTGCGCAATTCTTCACGGTGCTGGCCGTCGAGCTGGTGCTGTGCCTGGCGCTTACCATCAACGACGGTACGCTGTCCAGCTATCTGACCGAGACGTTCCCGACGGCGGTGCGCTACACCGGCTTCGCCCTGTCGTTCAACTTGGCGAACGCCCTGTTCGGCGGTTCCGCCTCGTTCATCTCGACTGCTCTGATCGCCGCTACCGGCTCCGGTCTCGCGCCTGCCTGGTACATGGTCGGCGTGTCTTGTGTCGCGCTGGTGGCGATGATACTATCGCACGAACATACGGGTAAGGATCTGTCCGAAGTGTAAGGCCCTGCGGTCTGCACGACGATAGTGCTGATACAAACGGGCGCCGTCCAGACCTGCTGGTCCGGACGGCGTTCGCTCATGAGACGGCGTGCTCGCGCCGCCCGTACAATGGAGGACGAATGGCTGAAACATCGCAGACGCCGAAGTCTTTGAAAGCTCAGATCACGCGCACGTCGCTCGTGCTGGCCGCGGCGGCGTTGTTGCGCGAGCAGGGGCCGAAAGCCGTGACGTATCGCAAGGTGGCGAAGTGGGCCGGTGCGGCCTCGTCATCGGTCGGATATTACTTCGACTCGGTGACGCAGTTGCTGCACGAGGCCGGTCGCTACAATATTCAGCTGTGGGCCGAGCGTGCAGAGAAAGCGGCATCGGCTGCCGAAGGCCTTGAGCCTGAAGAGTGTCGTCGTCATGTAATCGACCTACTCATTCGCGCCTGCTTGCCCGATGAATCGGTGGTGCCTTCGGCTCACTACGGGCAGCTGATTGCCGCGGCCGAATCGGACGTGGTCACCGAGGCTTACCAGAAGGGCCGCGTTTCGCTCGATGCCGCCATCGAGCGCATCCTTGCACGCGCAAAGATCGATATGCCGCCACGTATGGTGGGCACCGTGGTAGACGGCGCGGCAGTGGCCGCCATTTCCGAGGGGTACGACGTGCGCAAGTTCGCGTCCGATATCCTGCGCGATGCCGTCGAAGTCTACATCAAGGCATCTGAAGCTTAACGCTTGTAGCGCGCCTCAGTAATCCAGCAACTCACGTTTCGGCGACGGGAGGGTGAACGCCCTCCCGTCGCCGTTCTTCTTTCCAGCCTGAATGGTAGAACGGATGCAAGAAACGCATCGATTGCGATGTCGCGCCGCTGTGTTCGCGAGCGGCGCGACATCGCGTCCTAGGTGAGGAAAGGGGTTGAGGCAGCATGAGCGATACTCGTCGCGCACCGGAGGCGTCTTCGGCTGACGCGGGCCCGGTGGGCTCGGTGAGCCGGCCGTCGTTCAAACGCACGTTGACGTTCTTCGGATTCTTCGCCATCACGGCTTCCATGGTGATGACGGTATACGAGTACCCGTCGTTTGCGTCGTCGGGATTCCAGCTGGTGTTCTTCCTGATCATCGGCGGCATCCTGTGGTTCTTGCCCGTGGCGCTGTGCGCTGCGGAAATGGCCACGGTGAAAGGATGGGAATCGGGCGGCATTTTCGCCTGGGTGGGCAATACGCTGGGCAGACGGTGGGGTTTCGCCGCGCTGTTCTTCCAGTGGTTCCAGATCACAGTTGGGTTCGTCACCATGGCGTTCTTCATCCTGGCGGCGCTGGCCTACGTGTTCAGGTGGGACGCGCTGTACAACAACCCGCTGGTGATGTTCTTCGGCGTGGCGGCCATCGTGTGGCTGCTCACGCTCACGCAGCTGGGCGGCACGAAGTACACGGCGCGCATCTCGAAGGTGGGCTTCGTGGGCGGCATCATCGTGCCCGTGCTAGTGCTGCTGGTGGGCTTGGTGATCTACTTCGCCACGGGCGGCGTCTCGCAGATCAAGATGGACGCGGCCACGTTCGTGCCCGACTTCGGCAAGGTGGACACGCTGGTCATCTTCGCGTCGTTCATCCTAGCGTACATGGGCGTGGAGGCTTCCGCTTCGCATGTGAACGAGCTGAAGAACCCGAACCGCAACTACCCGCTTGCCATGATCGTGCTGGCAATCCTCACCATCGCGCTGGACGCGCTGGGCGGCTTGGCCGTGGCCACGACGCTTCCGGCGTCGGTTCTGGACGGCAACCTGTCGTTCGGCGTGACCGAGGCGTTCCGCGCCATCTTCGTGCAGCACATCGGCCCGTCTATGAGCTGGATCGTGTTCGTGGTGGCGCTGTTGCTGGCGCTGGGCGTGCTTGCCGAGATCTCGGCGTGGATCGTGGGCCCGTCGCGCGCGCTGCTTGATACGGCGCACGACGGCATCCTGCCCCCGTCGTTCAAGAAGGTTAACAAGCACGGCGTGTCGGTGAAGACGGTGGTCATCCAAGCCGTCATCGTCACGGTGTGGGACGCGGTGCTGTGCGGATCCATCGCGCTGTCCGGCGGATCCAGCTCGTCGGTGGGCTACCTGACGGCCATCGGTCTGACCGTGGTCATCTACCTGGTGGGATACGTGCTGTTCTTCCTCGGGTACTTCTATCTGATCTTCAAGAAGAAGAACCTGCAGCGCTCGTTCCAGCTGCCCGGCGGCACGCCGTTCAAGGCCATCGTGGCGGGCGTCGGCCTCATCATGACCGTGGCGACGTTGATCATCTCGTTCTTCCCGTCGTCGAACCTGGACGCGCAGTCGAACGCGGTGTACCAGGCGACGCTGGGCGTGGCGTTCGCGATATCGGTGGCTATCCCCTTCATCATATACGCGTTGCGTCATCGTTGGGAGCCGAAGCCTGTCGTGCCGGTAGGGGCGACGGTTGCCGCGCCTTCGGGCGCTGCCATGCCCGCGCGTCCCGCGGCTCCCGAACAGGGCGCTCATGTCCGCACCGATGCGGGCACCTCGGGCCCCATCAACAAGCGCACGAAGGCGCGCGACGCGATGGGCGGCCCGCGTGACGCTTCGGGCACGCCGCGATCGGCCGGAGCAAGCGGCGCGGTTGCTGGCGGCGGTCTGAGCGAGCGCGTGGCACAGGGCATTTCCAGCGTGGTGGTCGGCGTGACCAGCCGCCCGCCGGGACCCATTCCTGTGGACGCGAAGGATCCGCACGGTGCCCCCGACCCGCTGTGCACGCCTACCGTGGACGAAGGCCGTGCGCACGAGATGTCCCAGCCTCCGGCCTGCGGCGTGCCCACGCCGCAGAACCCCATGCCGGTTCCGTGCGACGTCTCGGACGAGGATTCCGCCTCGCGGCATGCGGCTTCCAGCTCCGGTGCCGAACGGCCTGCGGCCGATGCCGCCGACGTGCGCGACGATCTGATCGACCGCACGGCGGAAGGCGACCCCAGCTTGCGCTCCAGCGTGACGGAGGGCGTGGTCGGGCAGGGCGTTCCCCAGGCCGACCCCGATACGCCCGATCCGCAGCGCGAGACGGGCATCGACACCGACAAGCCGGCCCGCTAGCGCGCAGCGAACAACCAGGTATCAAACTTCGAAACAGGAGGTTTTCATGAAGGAACAGACATCTACCAGCAAGATCCTCGACAGCATGGACGAGGGCACCAAGTACTCGACGCCCATCTTCGGCTCCGAGGCGTCCGACGTGGCCATGCCGCGTCTCAAGATGAACGCCCAGCCGGTCGAGCCGCGTATCACGTACGAGATGATCAAGGAGTATCTGTCCATCGAGGGCAACGCCACGCAGAACCTCACCACGTTCTGCCAGACGTACATGGAGCCCATGGCCACGAAGATCATGGCCGAGACGATGGAGAAGAACGCCATCGACAAGGACGAGTACCCCATGACGGCCGACCTCGAGAACCGCTGCGTCGCCATGATCGGTGACCTGTGGCACGCGAACCCTGACGAGGAGCCCATGGGCACGTCCACCGTCGGCTCGTCCGAGGCGTGCATGCTGGGCGGTTTGGGCATGCTGTTCCGCTGGAAGAAGCTGGCGAAGGACGCGGGCATCGACATCTACACCGAGCAGCGTCCGAACCTGGTGATTTCCGCGGGCTACCAGGTATGCTGGGAGAAGTTCTGCCGCTATTGGGACATCGAGATGCGCCTTGTGCCGCTTGAGAAGGATCACCTGTCGCTGAACATGGACACGGTCATGGACTACGTGGACGACCACACCATCGGCATCACGGCCATCCTCGGCATCACGTACACCGGCAAGTTCGACGACGTGCAGAAGCTCGACGAGCTGGTGGAGGCGTACAACCAGGAGCATCCGAAGCTGCCCATCCGCATTCACGTAGACGGCGCGTCGGGCGGCATGTTCGCCCCGTTCGTGGAGCCCGACCTGGTGTGGGACTTCCAGCTGAAGAACGTGTGGTCCATCAACTGCTCCGGCCACAAGTACGGTCTCGTGTACCCCGGCATCGGCTGGGTGGTGTGGCGCAGCAAGGAGGCGCTGCCCGAGGACCTGATCTTCTGGGTGAGCTACCTGGGCGGCGAGGAAGCCACCATGGCCATCAATTTCTCGCGCTCCGCGTCGCAGATCGTGGGTCAGTACTACGTGCTGATGCGCAACGGCTTCGAGGGCTTCAAGGAGATCCAGGAGCGCACGCTCGACGTGGCGCGCTACCTGGCCGCCGAGCTCAAGGAGATGGGCATCTTCGAGATCTACGAGGACGCGTCGCACATTCCCATCGTGTGCTGGGGCTTGAAGGACGACGCCGACGTGGAGTGGTCGCTGTACGACCTGTCCGACCGTCTGCGCATGAGCGGCTGGCTGGTGCCGGCGTACCCGATGCCCGCCGACATGCAGGACACCACCGTCCAGCGCGTCGTGGCGCGCGCCGACTTCTCCATGCAGCTGTGCATCAAGCTGGTGGAGGACATGAAGAAGGAGATGGACACGCTGAACAAGGCGAAGTTCGTCACCGGCAACACCCAGGGCGTCATCCAGACCGGTTTCAACCATGGCGGCCGCTCCGCCGTCGACAAGGGCGAAAAGGTGCAGACGAAGGCGAAGAGCAACCAGTAACGGCTGGTGGTAGAAAAGCAGGTAAGGGGCCTGAACTTCGGGCCCCTTACCTGTATAGTGCAGGCGCCTGTAAATATGATTGATAAAGTCATGGACAAAAGTGGGCACTTTTCCGTAGGTTTTGCCGGGAAATCGGATAGGCCGCACATCGTGTTTTAGAAAACGCCTGGTGAAAGAGTTGTCGCTTCATATATTCTCATAGAAACATAAAGAAAAGTGGCGCTTTTTGTCCATTATTAAAATAGTCATATATAAAAGCCATCGACAAAGCATGTCGATGGCTTGTGCAAATCGTTTGCGCGCTCGCTATCCGAAGATGCCGAACTTGTAGACAAAGTATCCGGCGAGGGCACCGACGATGGCGGAAACTAGTGTGAGGATCACGCCCCTGAGCACGGGATGCCGACGGGCACGCTGGCTGCGCGGATTGCTGCGATCGACGGGCTCGCCCTTCGAGTATGCGAGAATCTCGTGATAGGTTACCAGATCGTGCTCTTTCTTGATGCGCTCCACGCGAGCGAGTAGCACCATTCCGAAGCCCCATATCAACAGGCCGATAATGCCGGACGGCACGGCGTCCCAGCCCCACCAGCTGATGCCTGCGATGGCGGCCGCGACTCCCAGAATAACGATGCCGAAACCTGCCCAGGTCAAGGCCATCATCTTCTTGTAGTCGTTCGAGATTGCTTCCTTCATGGCTTCCACGTCTCCTTTGATCAGTTCGTCGACTGTAACGTCGAAGAGGACGCTGAGCAGCAGCAGGCTTTCCACGTCAGGGTAGGTTTTGTCGTTCTCCCAGCTTGAGACGGTCTGGCGCGAAACGTAGATCTTCGCGGCGAGGTCGTCTTGCGAGAGCCCTCGTTCCGTCCGATGACGTTTGATCTGACTGCCGAGCTCCATGCGTTTCCCTTCGTTGATCATAGGTTGCCATGACGCGGCAAAGTGTACCATCAAATGGCCTTGACGCAGGGCGTTCCATCTCCGGCATACTCTGTCAAAAGTTCTTTACATGCTATTTGAACAGGGGCGATGCATCATGGCATCCTGGATGCCGTTTGGCGACGCGGTACTTACGGATGACAGCGAACGCGATCTTCGAGCAGCGCCCGTCGTATGCTCGGACGCAGTGACGGTGTCGATGAGGAGCGCGCTGTGAAGAAGATTCTGATTGTCCTGACCAACACTGCTGCGTACGGGGAGAGGAATGTCGCCACGGGGCTATGGTTGGGGGAGGCTGCGGAGTTCATGGACGAGGCGATTCAGCGCGGGTATGCGGTGGATTTCGTCAGCCCCAAGGGCGGCTACGTGCCGCTCGACCCGCGCAGCATGAAGCCTGCGTACGTCGATCGCGCTGCGTTCGCGCTGTACCGCACGCGTGACTTCCAGGAGAGAGCCCTTGCGCATTCGATGCATCCCGACGACGTGGATCCTGGCGAATACGTCGCCCTGTATTACACGGGCGGTCATGGCGTGATGTGGGATTTTCCCAGCAGCGAGGGTCTTGAACGGCTCTGCTTGGAGGTGTACGGCAACGGTGGCTACCTCGCCACGGTGTGCCATGGCATCGCCGGGCTGCTGTACGTGAAGGAAGGTTCCAGATACCTGATCGAGGGAAAGAGCATCACGGGTTTTACCGCGATGGAGGAGCGCCTCAGCGGTAAAAGCGCTGTTATCCCATTCTGGAACGAGCAGGTGGCGAAAGCGCATGGAGCCGTGTTTCGCAAGAAACGCCCGTTCGCCGAGCACGCCATTCAGGACGGAAGGATCATCACCGGCCAGAATCCCGAATCGCCCCGCGCCGTTGCCCGCCTGCTGCTGAAAAACTTAGAACGCCCCCTGTGCTGAACCCGGTTCTCGTTCGCCATTTGGGACCGGATTCAGCACAGGGGGCGCCTGGGGAAAGGAGGCGGTTGCGCGGAGCGAATCGCGCGCAACCGCTGTTGGCGATGGAAAAGCTTAGTCCTCGCGCTCGATGGGCATGCTCATGCAGCGCGGGCCGCCACGGCCGCGGGACAGCTCGGCGGACGGGACGATGATGAGGTCGAGGCCCTTGTCGCGCAGCACCTTGTTCGTGACGTCGTTGCGCTCGTACACCACGATCTTGCCCGGGGCGATGCACAGCGTGTTCGAGCCGTCGTTCCACTGCTCGCGCTCGGCCGCGATGCGGTCGCCGCCGCCACAGGGGATGAGCTCGACGGGATGACCGACGTAGGTCTCCAGGATGCTCTCCAGCGTGCCGTTCACTTCCTTGACCTTGATTCCCTCGCCCGCAGCGGTGATCTCGAAGACGGTCAGCGGGCCCATGATGCCGGGATGGATGGTGAACTTGTCCGTGTCGATCTGCGTGAACACGGTGTCGAGGTGCATGAAGGCGCGGGAGTTCGGGATGTTGAACGCCAGGATGGTCTCGATGGGGCTCGTCGGATCGTTGAAGATGTTCTTCGCGATGGCATCGATGGCATCGGGCTCGGTGCGCTGGGAAATGCCGATGGCCAGCACCTTGTCGTTGATGTTGAGGATGTCGCCGCCCTCGATGTGGAACGTGTTGTAGCGGCTGTAGTACTCGGGGGTGCCCTTCAGCATGGGATGATGCGCGAAGATGTACTCGCCGTAGATGGTCTCGCGGTTGCGGGTCTCGGAGTACATGCGGTTGATGGACACGCCGTTGCCGATCATCGCGAACGGGTCGCGGGTGAAGTACAGGTTCGGCATGGGCTTGATGACCATCTTGGAAGACTCGGAAACCAGGTCCACCAGCGAGTTGGACTTGTCGGTGTGCAGCTCGGTGAGGTTGATGCCCTCCATCGTCTTCAGCACGAAGTCCTTGGCGTCGGGATAGTTCTCCTGCATGTAGTCGAAGATGATCTTCTGGTAGCGGTCCGTGCGGATGCCGGCCTCTTCGATCCACTGCTTGAGGAACTGCTCGCGCAGCTCGGGGTTGGCCTCGAGAACCTCAGCCATGAGGTCTTCCAGGTAAAACACTTCGACGCCGTTGTCGCGCAGAGCCTGCGCGAACGCGTCATGCTCCTCCTGGGCGACCTTCAAGAACGGGATGTCGTCGAACAGCAGCTCTTCGAGCGTGTTCGGCGTCAGGTTCAGAAGCTCTTTTCCCGGGCGGTGCAGCAGGACTTTCTTCAAGGGCTTGATCTCGCTCTTGACGTTCACTCCTGACATGTGCAACCCTCCTTCTTCCTTTACGTCGGTTCCGCAGGGAACCGATCTTCGCCAAGTCGCCGTGCGGTCCTTTATGCCGTTCGGCGCGTTGGCACCACCATGCTCCAACCCGATAGTGAAGAAAAGATGTAAACGAGGTTTACCGGCAAACAAAGAAGGTTTACCGTCGGGAAGCGGGTCGATAAACCTCTACTAAACTGCTGATCGCAGGCTTGATCGCAAAATGCAGCGTTCGCAGGCCGAAAGCAGAGGGCTTCACGCCCGATTCCCAGAGCGGTTGTTTCGTGTATCATGGGAGGAAGGTTTAGGCAGTCGCTTCGCGTTTGAGAGAGGTGCCGCTCCGTGGGTTTCGTGCTCTTCCATTACACGCTTTTCGTGCTGTTAGGATCCATTCTGACATCGGCCACGTGTTTGTCTGCTTACCTTGTTTCAAGGAAGCGAACGATGCTGTACGCCTCCTTTGGTTTCCTGTTCTATTTCTTCGATGTGGCATGGGTGTTTCAACGAGATTTCTTCACCGGTGCCGATGCCGGAGTTGGGCCTGCGTATGCGCTGATCATGTCGCTGCTGATGGTGTTGGCCGGTTGCGGGTTCCTCACGTCGTTTTGGTTGCTGGTGTGCGATTACGTGGGCGAGACGCGCAAGGCGCTCAAAGTGATTCCGGCGGTCGTGTTCGTTGCGGCCAGCGTCGCGGTGCTTCTGATCGTGCCCGAAGGCGGCTTGCGCAGTTTCGCGTTCTACAGTCCGAGAGCGTTGTACCTGTTCTGGATGCTGGCTTTCGCCGGGGCATGGTACTTGAGGTCGAAGGACGCTGCCGAGCGTGCCCGCCTTCGACGTCATTTGGGTCTGTACGGGGCGCTGTGGTTTTTGGGGCTGTCCGTGGTGGTGGAGGACGCGTTGGTGTTCCTGCTGCCCGATCCTATCTTCATCGGGCCGCGCGCGTACGCTCCCGAGCGCAACTTCGCCGAGAACGCGCTGATGCTGTGCTGCGCGTTCTTCGCGTGCCGCGACGCGTTCCGGGTTTTGTCGCTGCGCTTCGACCGACCGCCCATGCGCGGCGGAGGGCGACAGGAAGAGCTCATAGACGACAACCTCATGATGTACGGCAAGCGCCACCAGCTGTCCGAGCGCGAATGCGAGGTGCTGCGCTACGTGCTGCTGGGCAACGACAACCAGAACATCGCGTCGTCTATGCATCTGGCACTGAGCACCGTGAAAGTGCACGTGCACAACATCCTTCAGAAAACCGGTCAAGCGAACCGCCAAGCATTGGTTCAGGACTTCTGGAAGATGTCATAGCAGTATGGACGTGTGACTGTGTCAAGGGGACGGGTCATTTGACACACTGCAGACACAGAAGCGCCCCCCCGGGAAGGGGAGGGCGCTTCTTCTCGAGGCGTCTGGAAGGGGGGAGGGAAACGCCTCGCGTAGGGGTTGCCTACACTGCCGCGGCGGCGTTCTTGCCGGCCAGGCGGCCGAAGGTGAGCGCGCTGCCCAGACTGATGCCGGCCACCACGACGGGGTAATCCACCAGCAGGCGGCGGCCCATCGTGTTGCCCGCCACGTACAGGCCGGGGATGGGATCGTTCGTGCCGTCCTTGGTGACGCGCAGCTCGTGGTCGCACTCCAGACCGCCGAACATGACCAGCATGCCCGCGTTGCCGAACTTGCACGCGTAGTACGGCGGGTTCTCCACCGGGAACATGCGCTTGGACATCTTGCCGAAGTCCTCGTCGATGCCCTTGTGGCACAGCTCATTGTAGCGCTCGATCTCGGCCTTCATCGTTTCCAGGGGCAGACCGGTCTTCTCGGCCAGCTCCTCCAGGGAGTTCGCGATGACGTCGGTGCGCTCGTCCACCATGGCCTGCGTCGTGTAGCCCAAGCCGAAGCCCGAGAGCACGGTCTCGTACTCGGCGGCCTGGTCATCCGGCACGAAGTAGGTGGTGTAGCCGTGGCCGTCGGGCATGTGGATGATCTGCTCGGGCCACTTGCTGTCGAAGATCTGCCACGCCTTCACGCCGGCCTTCGCCAGCTCGGGGTCCTTCGCGACGGGCTGGCGCGTGTGCTCGGCGGCGATGTTCTGGCCGGGCACGTCCTCGTTCATGAAGCGCTTGCCCTCCATGTTCAGCTGCAGGAAGCTGTCGACGCCAAGCGATCCGCCCATGTGGTGGGTCATCGGCGCGTGGGGGCCCAGCTCCATCCAGCCGCCGGCCCAGATGCCCATGAGCTGGCCGCGGCCGTCATCGACGCCGCCCATGAACTCCTCGGTCCACGGCGCGTAGTAGTGGCGCATCTCGGGGTTCGCGCCGTAGTCGCCGCAGCACAGCACCACGGCCTTGGCGTTCACCTTCAGGTAGCCGTCGGGCGTCTTCGCGTACGCGCCCACAACCTTGTCGTTCTCCACGATCAGCTGCTCGCCCTCGGCATTGTAGATCAGCTCGGCGCCGCCGGCCACGGCTGCGTTGAACGCTGCTTCGCACGCCCACTGCATGTTCGGGTTCGTGGTAATGGTGCCGTGGAAGTAGGGGTAGACTTCTTCCTTGTAGTTGTAGGTTTCCAGCGGCGGGAAGCACTTCGGGCGGATGAAGTTCGGCTTGTCCGTCTTGCGGTTGGCCGCGGTGGATTCCAGCACTTCGTAGTCGGCGCCCTCGATGAACCAGTCGAAATCCTCGCCCGAGTGGTCGTACCAGTAGTTCATCATCCAGGTGTCGCAGCGACCGCCCGTCTCCTTGACGAACTCGTTGAAGATGTCCTCTTTCGGAGCCCACTCGATGCCCAGGTCCTTCTGGATTTGGGATCCCACGACGCCGAAGTCGCCGGCCATGGAGATGACCGAGTAGCTGTCTTCCGGCTGCTTTTCCAGCACGATGACCTTCTTGCCGGCTTCGGCGGCTTCCTTCGCCGCGGCGGTGCCGGCGATGCCCATGCCGATGACCAGCACGTCGCAGTCCTTCTCCTCCTTGACGTCGGTGGGAACCGGCGGGGGCGTGAGGAAGTCGGGGGTGTATTTGGTGGGGGAGACGCTCGACGCGCTGCCGCCGTTCGGGCTGCCGTCGCCCTCGGCGGATGCGGTGCCGGCGCTCTGCTGCGGAGCGCAGCCGGCCAAGCCGGCGGCTCCAGCGGCAACGGCTGCGGTGGCTCCCAAGCCCAGGAATGCGCGACGACTCAGTCTGGTTTCTTTCATGTCCCTCTCTCCTTTCGATGAGAAGCGGGTTGGTTTTCCGCTGCCCGCTTCATCGCGAGGATTTCCGGTATGGAATCCTCCCCTGCGCTGCCAACCATACGCGCCCGCGAGCCTGCCCGCCACACCTGCGGGCGGGTGGTTTTTTGCGTTTAGGCCGGTGAGAAGCCCACCTGATACGGGTAGGGTATCGGATAGGATGCCTGATGGAACGGTGTATGAGTACGCGTTTGCCGTGGCGGGGGCTGTGCTGGGGCTCGAACCATGAGCCGGGGACGAATCCTTTTCGATGGGATATACTGGCGAGGAAGCAGACGGAGGGTAGGGGCCGATGAGCTGTTTGAAGGATCTGTTCACGGGCATGAGAGCGCGCGACGTCGTGTTCATGAGCGGGTATGCGCTGTATTTGACGTTCGGCTACATGTCGTTCGAGTCGCCGACGGTGCTCACCTCGTTGGGAGAGTCGGGCGCCATCGTGCAGTCGCTGTTCCTGGTGGCGGTGATCGCGGCGCGCATGGTGGTGTACGCGGCGATGATCGCGTTGGCGCGCCGGTCGGGGCGCGGGTTCTCGACGGCGGTCGTCCTCGTGTGCGCGGGCGTTGCCGCGACAGGGTTCATCGTCACGCGCATGGCTTTTCGGTTCGCAGAGTTCGTGCCGCTGAACGAGCTGGTCCCGTGGCTGGTGGCGGGCGGTTTGTGCTTCGGTGCGGGCGACGCGCTGATCAACCTGTTGTGGGCGCGTTTCTCGGGTACGTTCGATTTGCGGCGCGTGTACCTGTTCGTGCTCTTGAGCAGCGGGCTCAGCCTGATCGTGTACTTCGTTGTCACGCTGCTGCCGGCGGCGCTCATGCTGCCGGCGGGCGCGCTGCTGTTCTTCGCTTCCGTGGCGTTCTGCCGCCAGTGCCTCGCCGCGCGCGAGCCCATCGACGAGGAGTTCTCCGCGCCGGTGTTCAAGGGCGCGTTGTCGGTGCTGTGGCGTCCGGTGCTTGGCACGTCAATCCTGGCGTTCATGAGCGGTCTCATGCTGCAGCTTTCGATGTCTGAGGCCATCCCGCTGGGGACGTTCCAGTTCACGGCGCTTATCACGCAGGCTGCCGTGATCGCTGCCCTGTTGTTGCCCGCCTTGCTGGTGAAGAGCCAGCCTGGTTTGGGGTCGGTGTACCGTATGGCGCTTCCGCTGTCGGCGGCGGGCTTTTTGCTGCTGCCGCTCATCTGGAACGGCGCAGGTGGCTTGGCGAACGCGTGCGCCCAGTTGGGAACGCTGGTGGCCGGGATCATCCTGTGGTGCATGGTGGCGCATACGGTGCACGACACGAAACTGCCGGCAGCGTTGCTGTTCTCGTGCACGCTTGTGTGCACGAACGCCGCGCAGATGGCCGGCGCCCTCGTTGGCATGTTGAATGCGCATACGCTAGGGCAGGGCGACATCGCGCTGACGGCGGTGGCGCTGGTTGCCATCTATCTGCTGGCGATGGTGTCGCTGTTTCTGTTCAAAGACAAGACCCTGTGCGGCTTCGACGCCGTGGCCGAGGAAGGGGCGCCCACCGCCGAGCAGCAGGGCGACGCGCTGGAGGCGCGCTGCGCGCATGTGGCGGAGGCGCACGGGCTTACGCCGCGCGAGTCGGAGATCCTCGTGCATCTGGGGCAAGGGCGCACCGCGCGCGCGATTTCCGAGAAGCTGGTAGTATCGGAGAACACGGTGAAGTACCACATCAAGTCCATCTACCAGAAGCTTGACGTGCACTCGCGCGACGAGGTGATCGACCTCATCGAACGCTCGGGTGAGGAGGGAATGTGAGACAGGATCGAGTCAAGGGGAGTATAATGACAGCATTTACGAGGGGAAGCGAGCGGGGGATTGGGGCAAGAAGAGGAAACGCGATCTGAATGCGGCCCTTGGCGGGCCGTTCTTGCCGTGTTTTCGCTCGCGACCTTTCTTCTGCTGCTGGTTTTCGGCGCTCTTCCTTCCGTTTTCGATCCTGCACGGGCGTACGCCGACGAAGCGCCTTCCGATTCTGCTCGCGTCATTCGCGTCGCGTACGTGCAGCAGGAGCCGATGTCGCCGGCAGACGAGTCGGGGGCGTTTGTGGGGTACACCTACGAGTATTTCGAACGTTTGGCGCAGTATACGGGATGGTCGTACGAGTTCGTTCCGGTGGAAGGCTCGGGTCCGGCTGCCTATAAGACCCTGCGAGACTTGTTGGGTGCGGGTGATGCCGATGTTGCCGTCGGCTTGATGGCGACGCAAGAGGGTCGAGAGTCGCTCGCCTTCACGCGCGACAGCTTTGCTGCCTTGAACGTGGTGCTCAGAACCGCTGCCGAAGTGTCCGATGACCCTCTTGACGAGGCGACTTCCGATCACCCGCTGCGTGTGGCGGTGATCGAAGGCTCTCCTCTCGCGAGCGACCTCGAAGCGTTCTGCGCGCAGAACGAAATCCCTTACGAAACGGTGGGATTCGCCGATGCCGGCGAGGCGCGCGACGCCGTGCTGAACGGTCGGGTCGATGTGGAGCTTGCAGCCGATATGTCGGATACTACGGGGTTGCGCACTGTCGTTCATATGACAACTCATCCTTTGTATTTCGCCGTAGCGCTCGATAATCGTGCATTGGCCGGCGAGCTCGACGACGCGCTCGACCGCATCGACCAGGTGGATCCTCTTTTCAGGGCGCGTTTGCGCGATAGGCATTTCTCCGTTGCGTCTCCCGTGTTCTTGCTAACGGATGTCGAGAAGTCGTTCGTCGAAGGCGCTGCTCCGGTGCGGGTGGGCGTGCTGAGCGATCAACCGCCGTACCAATATCAAGAAGACGGCCAGGTCAAGGGCATTGCGGTGGATATACTTGAGACCGTGGCGCAGAAGACGGGACTGAGATTCGAATACGTTGCCGCCGAGACGGTGGAGGCTCTCGACGCTTTGCAGGCGGCGGGCTCTATCGACATGGTCGCGGGCATCGATCGCGACTATTCCACGGCCAACGAGCGAAACCTCGCGCTGACGCAGCCGTATGTGAGCGCTTCGTACGTGCTCGTGGCGAACAAGAGCGTTGCCGATGGCGCCATTTCGGGCAAGCGGCTGGCGATTTCCTCCTCTAGCAGCTACGATGGCGGTTTTTTGGGCGATGCGATACAGTTTCCCTCAATTGCCTCTTGTTTGCGCGCGGTGTTCAAGGGCGAGGCGGATTACACGTACGTGGACGAGTACATGACGCAGTATTTCCTGAACACGCCGGAATTTCGCGACGTGCGCATTGCGCCCCAGACGTACGAGCCGCGCCGCGTGAGCCTGGGGGTGGTGCGTTCGGACGACACGACGCTGCTGGGCATCGTGGATCGCGCGGTAGGGTCGCTCACCGAGGTCGAGCGCCAGGCGGTCATCAACGGCAACGTATTGCGCGAGCGGCCGGTTGATCTGGGCGAGCTCGTGCATGCGAATCCGGCCATCGCGCTCGCGGTGGCGTCGGCAACGTGCTTGATCGTGGTTCTGTTCGTGCTGATAATTCTCGGGTTGCGCGCGCGAAGCAACGCGAAGACCGCGTTCGACCTCAAGAAGCGCCTGCGGTTGTACGCGCTGTGCGACGACAGCTTCTTCGAGTTCGATTGCCGCACGAAAAGGCTGATCATCTCGATGCCTGGGAAAGGCCAACAAGGGCTCAGCGAGCCGTTCGCCTTCGAGTGCGACGCCCCGGCGGTGTTTGACGAGGAGCGCAAGCGTTCGTTCGCCGAACTCCTCGGCGGCAAAGAGCATCGCGTCGAAGAAGTGCGGATGCCCGATACGGACGGCATCGAGCATTGGTTGCGCGTGACGGTGGATCCGGTGGAGGACGCGTCGGGGCGCGTGGCGCATACGGTGGGCAAAATCGAGGTCATCGACGAAGAACGGCGGGAGAAAGACCAGCTCGTGGCGCGCGCCGAACGCGATAGCCTCACGGGCTTGCTGAATTCCGAGACCACTCGTCTGCGCATCGGGCAGCAGCTGGATGCGCTTGCGGGAGGCGAGCGGGGCGCCTTGCTGGTCGTGGACGTCGATTGCTTCAAAGACGTGAACGATACGCACGGTCATCTCGTGGGCGATCTCGTGCTGGCCGATATCGCCCGCATCCTGCGAGAGAACTTCCGCATCGGCGACGTGGTGGGGCGTTTGGGCGGCGACGAGTTCATGGTGTACCTCGACCGCGTCGGCTCGACGGACGTCGTGCTGGGGAAGTGCGACCGGCTGCGGCGAGCGGTAGAGCGCCATGAGTATCCGGGAACGGACTGCCGCGTCACGATCAGCGTCGGCGTTGTGCTGGCGCATGCAGGTGATACGTTCGACGATCTCTACGGCCGCGCCGACGAAGCCCTGTACGCCGCCAAGCGCGACGGCCGCAACCGGTGCGGCCTTGCCGACGGTGCTTTGCGGTCGCCGAAAGCGGCGCCCGCTCCGTAACCTCGGCATATACGCGCGGCCTTTATTCTGCTAAAGTACATCCATCTGTTCGACGCATCTGCGTGTCGGCAATGGAAGCAAGCGCGTTCGCAACGAGGACGAAACGCGCAATGGGGATCATGGGAGGACGAGAGGAAATCGTCCGTCCGAGAGAGATTCGAAAGGAGAGGGTATGAGCAGCTCTATCGTTCAGAAATTCAAGAACGTCGGGCCCGGCGCACTGGTCGCCGCAGGCTTCATCGGGCCAGGCACCGTCACCACCTGCACGGTTTCAGGCGCGAGCTACGGCTACACCATGCTGTGGGCGCTGCTGTTCGCCACGGTGGCCACCATCATCTTCCAGGAGATGGCGTCGCGCGTCGGCATCGTTTCGGGCAAGGGTCTGGGTGAAAACATCCGCGATCGTATTCCCAACAAGGCGCTTATGTGGATTGCGATCGTGATTGTTCTCATCGCCATCTTCGTGGGCAACATCGCGTACGAGACGGGCAACATCACGGGCGGCATCCTGGGCATCCAGGCCGTGCTTCCCGACGTGCCGATGATCCCTATCGTCATCGTTCTGGGTATTCTGGCGTTCGTCGCCATGTGGATTGGCTCGTACAAGGTGGTCGAGGTTATCCTCACGGCCATCGTCGTGTTCATGGGCGTGGTGTTCTTCGTCACGGCCATCGCCTCCAGCCCTGATTGGGGCGCCATCGCCACGGGCCTGTTCGTGCCGACGCTGCCCGAAGAGGGGTCGAAGGGCATCCTCACGGCGGTGGGCCTCATCGGCACCACCATCGTGCCGTACAACCTGTTCCTGCACGCCTCCGGCGCCTCCGAGCGTTTCAAGGATCCCGAGCAGGTGTCCGACGCCCGCTTCGACACGGTGCTGAGCATCGGTCTGGGCGGCATCATCTCCATGGCCATCCTCATCTGCGCCGCCGCCAACATCTACGGCACCGACACCGTGGTGACGAATGGCAAGGACATGGCGCTGGCGCTGCAGCCGCTTCTTGGCTCGTGGGCCACGTGGATGATCGGCCTCGGTCTGCTGTGCGCCGGCTTCTCCAGCGCCATTACCGCTTCGTTCTCGGCCGCTTATGCCGTGAACGGCGTGCTGGGCTGGAAGAAGACGACGAAGGATCTGCGCTTCAAGCTCATCTGGATCATCGTGCTGGTGTGCGGCTGCGTGATGGCTGTGGCGCTGGGCAAGAGCCCCACCGAACTGATCCTTGTGGCTCAGGCGGCGAACGCCATCCTGCTGCCCATCATGGCGTTCTTCGTGCTGTACTGCGCGAACGGCAAAGATCTGGGCAAGTGGCGAAACCACATCTTCGCGAACTGCGCAGGCGTGGTGATCATCGTGATCACGCTGTTCATGTGCTGGCGCAACATGTCCAGCTTCCTCGCGTCGCTGCAGACGCTGGTCGGCGCCTAACCGCGGTTGGTCCTGCTTCTATCGAGTGCGTTCGCGTGCCCGCCGGTTTCGGCGGGCACGCGTGTTTTCGAGGGATGTGGGGTGGGGGCGAGCGCGAAGAGCGCTGTCGGAGCGCGCGGGCGAGGTGCGGAGCAGCGCATGCTGCTGGGCGCTGAGCCGTTTCGTTCCCGCAAGGTCGATGAGCCGAAAATCGGTTCCGCGGGGTAAAAATAAACCGGTTTGGTAATCCTCTTTTACCGCTTTCTTCGTGCGCTAACTTTCCGAACTGGGCAAACGTGCGAAGACGATATCGGCCGGGCGTCGAAACGGCGGTTCGGGTTCTTCCAGGATTACCAAACCGATCGATTATTGCCGCAGGAGGTCGGATTTTGCTACACGGGTCGTTTTCGCTGACGGACCGGCGCGGCAAAGCGTCGCGGAGCTTCGCCGGCCGGCCGACGCGGCAAAGCGTCGCGGAGCTTCGCCGTCGTCTTCCGAAGTTTCAAATGTATCATTTTCTGTGACATTTTTCACGGAAGCGGTTTCAGAAGGTACTATGGCCTCGAGACAACAAGCACGTGAGAAGGAGACGGATATGACTACTGAAAACAGAGAGCGCGCGCAGGCTTACCGCAACCGTTTGTTCCCCGGGTTCGATTCGCCGCTTGCGTGCACCGATCCCGAGTTCGTCGAGCGCATGGACAACTTCGCCTTCGGCGAGGTGCCCGCCAGCGATGATCTGGACGACCGCACGCGGATGATGGCCATCCTGGCCGCGCTCATCGGCGCGCAGGCCATCGACCTGTTCAAGGCCATGGCGAAGGGCGCCTTCAACGTGGGCGTCACGTCGGTGGAAATGAAGGAGCTGGTGTACCAGTCCACTCCGTACGTGGGCATGGGCCGCATGCTGCCGTTTCTGTATGCGGTGAACGAGCTGCTGGAGCACCGCCTGGTGTCGCTGCCGCTTGAAAGCCAGGCCACCACGACGGAGGACACGCGCTTGGAGGCGGGCGCGCAGAAGCAGGTCGACCTGTTCGGCGAGGATATGGCCGACTTCTACCAGTCGGGTCCCGAGGAAACGCGCCATATCAACCGCTGGTTGGCCGAGAACTGCTTCGGCGATTACTACACGCGCACGGGGTTGAGCGACGCACAGCGCGAAATGATCACGTTCTGCCTGCTCATCGCTCAGGGCGGATGCGAGCCTCAGGTGGTCAGCCATGTGCGGGCGAACCTGCGTGTGGGCAACGACCGCGCGTTCCTCATCAAGGTGGTGTCGCAGTGCGTGCCCTACATCGGCTACCCGCGCTGCCTGAACGCCCTGCGCTGCATCGACGAGGCTGCCGAGCAGGTGGCGGAATCCAACGGCGAGTAAGTGCTCATCCGGAGCCGTTCTCTGGGCGAGGCGGCCCTTCATCGATTCGGCTCCGCACGTCTTTTTCGTGCGGGGCCGAATCGCGAGCGTGCCCCTTTATTCCGCTCCTACCGCTTTGATGACGATGTCGTCTTGCTCGAGTTCCTGGCGGATGCGGCTGACGAAGGCCAGCGCGCTGGGGGAATCTCCGTGCACGCACAGCGTGTCGGGGTGGAGGTCCACCAGCTTGCCCGTGACGGACAGCACGGCGCCTTCGCGGATGGCGTTCTTGACGCGCTCGATGGCGTGTTCTTCGTCGCGTATGAGCGCGGCGGGGTCGTTGCGGCTGACCAGGCGGCCCTCGTCGGTGTAGTTGCGGTCGGCGAAGAACTCCTCGGCCGTGACCAGCCCCAGCTTGCGGCCTTCGTCCACAAGCGCGCTGTTGGCCAGGCCCACCAGCACTAGCTTGGGGTCCACGTCGCGGACGGCCTGCGCCAGCGCAGCTGCCAACTCGGAATCGATGGCGGCGTGGTTGTACAGCTGGCCGTGCGGCTTCACGTGCGCGAGCTGCACGCCCTGCGCCGAGCAGAACGCCTGCAGCGCGCCGATCTGGTACAGCATGTACGAGTACGCCTCGTCGGGCGACAGGTGCATGTCGCGGCGCCCGAAGCCCTGCAGATCGGGATAGCCCGGATGCGCGCCGATGGCGATGCCGGCGTCCTTCGCCATGCCCACCGTCTTGCGCATGACCACCGGATCGCCCGCATGCTGCCCGCACGCGATGTTCGCGCTGGACACAAGCGGGATGATCTGGTCGTCGAGCCCCAGCGTGTAGCGCCCGAAGCTCTCGCCCAGGTCGCTGTTCAAGTCGATGCGGTACATAGGCAGCCTTCTTTCGTGCGTGGTTTTCAGCCTATTGTAAAGCAACGCCGTACGCGCGGGGAATACTTCACTTGTTTTCGGTTTGCTCCCAGCTGAGCAGCACGTTTTCCACTTGCTGCACCAATTGTTCTTTGTCGGGGATGTGGGAAACGTATCGTGAAGCGAATATGGCATTCTGCAATCCGCCGAGTGCATATTCGGCGGTAACGACATCTTTGTCGGTACACAAGATGATGCCGATGGGAGGATTATCGAATTCGTCGTTCATCTCGCGAGCGTAATAATTCAGGTACATGTTGATTTGCCCGACCGCCTCAGGCATCAACTTGGAAGTTTTCAGCTCGATCAGGACATATGCACGAAGAAGCTTGTTGTAGAAGACCATGTCCACGTAATAGTGCGTGTTGTTGAGCGTGATGCGCTGTTGTGTGCCGACGAACATGAAGCCTTGCCCTAGTTCGAGGAGGAACTTCTCCATATGTGCTATGAGTGCGCGTTCCAGTTCGCTCTCCGGTAAAGGGGCGTCGTCAGGGATTCCTAGGAATTCGAATACGTACGGATCCTTGATAATCTCGGCGGGTTGCAAGGCGCGAGCTCTGTTGGTTGCGAGAGCGGGATTGCCTTGCACGCTTGAAGAGCTGTTCGCTAGAAGCAGACGCTCGTACAGCGACGTTGAGATCTGCCGCTTGAGTTCGCGCACCGACCATCCGCCGGCAATCGCTTCGCGTTCGTAGAAGCTCCTCTTATCGGGATCTGAAATGATCAAAAGCTCGCAATAGTGGGACCAGCTCAATTTGCCAGACAGTGTCTGGCAAATTGGATAATCCAAGTAGAGTAGGCGCATGTTTTGCAAATTAGACCGCGAGAATCCCTTACCGTACTCTTCCGTCAGTTCTCGAGATAGTCGCTTGAGCGTCGCTGCGCCGTACTCCGCACGATTGGGGTTTGTCTGCTCGTGCTCCACGATGACGCGGCCGATGTTCCAGTAGGTAACCAGCATTTCATGGTTCACGTGCGCTACCGCGTGTCGGCGCCCCTGCTCCAATACAAGTTTGATGTCATTGAAAACGGACTCGTAGGATGCGATTTCTTCGTAAGGCATGGCAAGTCTCCTCTTCGATTCCCGGGGATGAGAAGATCTTGCTGGATCTTGCAGGCGTGGTACGGGCAGCGGGGGCACGCTGTCATCTATGGGCCGTCCATCTGAGGATCGGCGCCTGCACTGGTTCTCCGTTCGTGCAGTATAACAAAACGGGAACCTCATTCGAAGTCCCCGTTTTGTTCGAGCATGGTTCAAGTGCGTTGTTCGAACGAGCCTATTCTTTCAGGTTGATGTTCTTGGTGTCGGTGATCAGCATGCAGCCGGGGGCGTGGGTGATGGCGAAGGGCGGCTTGCTGTTCATGACGATGGACTGGGGCGTGACGCCGCAGGCCCAAAACACGGGCACTTCGCCGTCGCGGATTTCCACGGGGTCGCCGAACTCGGGATGCATGATGTCTCGCACGCCGATGGCATCCGGGTTTCCGATATGGATGGGCGCGCCGTGCACCTTCGGGATGGCGCCGGAGATCTGCACCGCCTTCACCACCTGGTCGTAGGGGATGGGGCGCATCGACATCACCATGTTGCCGCTCATGGAGCCCGCCGGCGTGCACGGCACGCCCGTCAGGTACATGGGCACGTTGCAGCCCATGGTGTTGTGGCGGATCTCGATGCCGGCCTCGATGAGCTCGGACTCGAACGAGAACGAGCAGCCGATGACGAACGACACGAGGTCGTCGCGCCAGTAGTCCTCGACGTTCTCCACCTCGGCCACCAGCTTGCCGTGCTCGTAGATGCGGTAGCGCGGGAAGTCGGTGGCAATGTCGCAGTCGTTCGCGCAGATGGTGGCCTCGCGCGCGCCCACCTCGGTCACTTCCAGCAGCGGGCACGGCTTGGGGTTGCGCTGCGCGAACAGCAGGAAGTCGTAGGCTTGCTCCTTCGGCAGCACGATGAGGTTCGCCTGCGCATACCCGGGACACAGCCCGCTCGTCGGCGCCGTGAACTCCCCCGAGCGAATGAGATGCCGCGCCTCAACCGGAGAAGCGGAAAGCATCTGCGCCCAAACGTCGTCAGCCACGCCCTCGGGCTTGACGGGAACTTGAGCATCCATCATAAGAGAACCCCTTTCCTCGGTGTTGTTCTTATTATGGCACTTCGGAAGTCGCTTTCGAGCAGCGTCTTTATGACCGCCATGTTGTTTCCGAGTCACGTGTTCCGTGCCTTGGCAGAGATCGCACGCTATGCACGATTTTGCGCGCGAATCGCAGAAGCCGACCAGCGATTTCTCCGAGATGACGTGCTGGTTACCCGAAAAAATCGTGCATAGCGTGCGATCTCTGCCAAGGCGGGGTGGGCCGATGTTTTTCTGTTCCCGAACCGGGTGGCCGATCGCAGGTTCGAGGGGTTGAGGACGGCGGCGTCTTTTGCTGGCGCCGCACGGGATCCTTCGACTCCGCGCCTGCCGGCGCTCCGCTCAGGATGACAACCTGCGGGGCTCGGCCTCCGCTCAGGATGACAACCAGGTAGCCCATCCCTTTCTCTCTCAAAACGGCGAACCTCGCAACCCGCACAAAAAGGGCTTTTCGAGCCTACGTCCGATGCCGCCCTCGCCGCCCGCAAGCCCCCCGCCGGTCCATGAAGGGCGACGTAAGACGTGCGAAGGGGTTCTGTCGGGCGGCGTTCACCAAGCGAGTTCCGCACGAGCCGAAACGCCCAGTGGGCGTTTCGTGCGAGCAGGACTGTTTGAGCGACTGAACGTTGCCCGACAGAACCCCGCCAGAAACCCCTACACTTCGCCCTTCATGAACCGCTCGATGAAGCTGGTGTCGGCGAGGCCGGCGGCGAACGTCTCGTTCTCCATGATGGCGTACTGGAAGTCGAGGTTCGTCTTCACGCCCACCACTACCATCTCCTCAAGCGCGGTGCGCATCTTCGCGATAGCCTCGGTGCGGTCGCGCCCATGCACGATCACCTTGGCGATCATGGAGTCGTAATACGGCGTGATCTCGTAGCCGTCGTACGCCGCCGTGTCCACGCGCACGCCGTTGCCGCCGGGCAGGTGCATCTGCGAGATGGTGCCGGGCGACGGCAGGAACCCGCGTTCGGGCTGCTCGGCGTTCACGCGGCACTCGATGGCGTGGCCGCGGTACGTGATGTCGTCCTGCGTGAACGTCAACGGGTCGCCCGCCGCCACGCGGATCATCTCTTCCACGAGATCGGTGCCCGTGACCATCTCGGTGACGGGGTGTTCCACCTGGATGCGCGTGTTCATCTCCATGAAGTAGTAGTTCAGCTTATCGTCCAGCAGAAACTCGATGGTGCCCGCCGACGTGTAGCCCACGGCCTGCGCCGCGCGCACGGCGGCTTCCAGCATCTCGTCGCGCACGCGCCCCGTCATCACGGGCGAGGGGCTTTCCTCGATCATCTTCTGGTGGTTGCGCTGCACCGAGCAATCGCGCTCGCCCAGGGCCACCACGGTGCCGTACGTATCGGCGATGATCTGCACCTCCACGTGGCGCGGGTTCAGCACGCAGCGCTCCAGGTACATGGTGTTGTCGCCGAACGCGCCCACGCTCTCGCGCTGGGCGATGGAGAACTGCTCGGAGAAGTCGTGCTCGTCGTGGCTGATGCGCATGCCCTTGCCGCCACCGCCCGACGACGCCTTGATCATGATGGGCCAGCCGATCTCGCGTGCCATCGCCAGCGCTTCCTCCGGATGGTGCACGGGCTCCTTCGTGCCGGGAACCACGGGCACGCCCGCCTCCATCATGGTCTTGCGGGCCTGGCTCTTGTTGCCCATGCGGTCCAGGACCTCGGGCGCGGGGCCGATGAACACGATGTCGTTCTCGCGGCACAGCTTCGCGAACGTCGAGTTCTCCGACAGGAAGCCGTAGCCGGGATGGATGGCCTGCGCGCCGGTGCCCTTCGCGGCGGACAGGATGGCGGCGATGTTCAGGTACGAGTCGCGCGCGGCGGGCGGGCCGATGCACACGCTCTCGTCGGCCAGGTACACGTGCAGCGAATGCTTGTCGGCCGTGGAGTACACGGCCACCGTCTTGATGTCCATGGCGCGGCAGGCGCGGATGATGCGGACGGCGATCTCGCCGCGGTTGGCGATGAGTATCTTGTCGAACATGGCGCGCGCCGCCCTAGTGCGTTTCGCCGGCGGCGGTGGCCACGCGGAACAGCGGCTGGTCGTATTCGACCTGCGTGCCGTTGGCTGCCAGCACCTCCACGACGATGCCGGGGGCGGGCGTGGTGATCTCGTTCATCATCTTCATGGCCTCGACGATGGCCAGCGTCTGGCCGGACAGCACTTCCTGGCCCACCTTCACGAAGGGATCTTCGTCGGGGCTGGGCGAGATGTAGAACATGCCCACCATGGGGCTGCGCACGAGGATGGAGCTTTCGTCGGCGTCCTCGACGGCGGCTGCCTCGTGGCTTTCGGTCTTGCCGGCCAACAGCGCGCTCACGCGATCGGCCATGAGCGGCAGCGCGGTAGACGAGAGCGGGCCGTGGTTGCGCTCCAATTCGATTTTCGTTTCGCCGTCATCCACGCGCAAGGCCGTGAGCTCGGCCTTGTCCATGATGGCGATGAGTTCTTCGATGGCTTTCGTATCCATGGCGGTTCTCCTACGTTTGTGACGGGGTTCTGTGACGGCCGGCTTCGGCGAACCCCTACCTACTTCTTCTTCGTCTACGTCGTTGCGCGTTCGGTGGTGTCGGTTGCGTCGGGCGGTTGTTTCTTTGGCGGGACGGTTCCCAGGGCGTTGCGGTTGCCGACGCGCTGGGAGCGATCGGCTCGGTCGATCCACAACATGTCGGCCTGCGACTTGCGTGCCTGTTCCTCCAGGATGGGGGTCAGGCGCCGCGCCGTGCGCCGGGGCGATATGCCGTCGGCGCTGGGCCGCCTCACTTTCAACGCCAGCATTTCGAACAGGTGCGCCTCTTCGCGCAGCAGCGCTTGGGCCTCCTGCACGCCGATGGACTCGAAGCGGATCTTGCCGCCCGGCGGGCGTTGCACCAGCTTCGGGATGTCCACGCTGGCGATGGTGCCGATTTTCGCGTAACCGCCGGTGGTTTGCCGGTCGGCCAGCATGATGATGGGCCGTCCGTGCGACGGCACCTGCACGGCGCCGAACGCCACGCCGTCGGAGATGATGTCGGACCCGTGCTTCGTCTCGATTTCCGGTCCGTCCAGGCGGTACCCCATGCGGTCGCATTTCGTGGTGGTGGTGTACGCCTGCCCGTAGAACGTGGCCAGGCCTTTGTCGGTGAACATGTCCTGCTGAGGCCCGGGCACCACGCGCACGGTGATTTCGTCGCGGTCGAAGCCGTAGAACTCGTTGTCGCCGTCGATGCGGTGCGACCCTAGGTTGGGCAGGAAGTCCACGCTCTTCGTGGAAAACGGCAGGTAGTCGCCGACGATGAGCGTGCGACCCTTCCATCCGCCGAACTCGCACTTGAGGTTCGTCGAGCGACTGCCCATCACTTCGGGCACGCGCACGCTGTTGCCCGCGATGGCCAAGTAACCGTAGCAGCCGGTGCGCGACGCCTTGAAGCGCAGGATGGAGCCGCGCCGCACCATGACGGCCGCGTACATGGGCACGGGTTCGCCGTCCAGCGTCGGCGCGAAGTCGCCGCCCGTGATGGCGAAGCAGGTGTTCGTGGTGAAGCGCACCGTGGGTCCCGCCAGCGCGAATTCCAGCACGGGTGCGCCGGGGTCGTTCTCCACCAGGAGGTTCGCGATGGCGAACGCGCGATGATCCATCACGCCGTTCGTGGAGAAGCCGCTGCCCTGATAGCCGAAGCGCCCCACGTCCTGGATGGTGGTGATCACACCGGGTTTTTTGACGACCAGACCCATGCTACTCGCCTTCCACGAAGATGCCGTACGAATACGTGCCCGCGGCCAGCTGCGCTTCGATGGCGGTGTACTCGTCGGGCGTGATGGGCACGAAGCGCAGGTACTCGCCCGCTGCGTACAGGATGGGTTCCTCACGATCGGGATCGTAGGGTTTGAGCGGCGTGCGCCCGATGATCTGCCAGCCGCCGGGGGAGGCCAGCGGGTAGATGCCCGTCTGCGCGCCGCCTATCCCGACGCTGCCCGGCTCGATGCGCGTGCGCGGCACGGCCAGGCGCGGCGTGTGCAGGCGCTCGTCGAGGCCGCCCAGGTAGGCGAAGCCGGGAAGGAAGCCCAGCATGTCGATGAGGTAGTCGCGCTCGGTGTGGATGGCGATCACTTCGTCTTCGGAAAGGCCTGCCAGTTGCGCCACGTTCGCCAGGTCGGGGCCGAACTCGCCCCCGTAGCACACGGGGATGGGCACGATCTTGCGGATGCTGAGGTCGGCCTCGCCCACGTCGCGCAGCTTGGAGCGCAGCTTCGTGGACAGCTCGTCGAACGTGATGACCAGGGGGTTGTAATACACCATAAGCGAGCAGAACGTGGGCACCAGCTCGGTGATGCCCCGAATGGGATCTGCGGTAAGGTTGTCTGCGGCCATGCGGATCTTGGCGCTCGTCTCCGCGGATATCGCATGGGCGAATTCCAAGTTGAGCGCCGAGTCTCCTGCGATGGTGATGGTGAATCCCGCCATGCAATTCCGTCCTCTGGCGTGTGCGTCGTCTTATGATGTGCGCCCCGTGCTACACTTGTAGGCTGGTCACATAGATAAGGATTGTAGCATATATGGAAAAAGCGCTTTTCCTGGCCGCGTTCTTTTTCGCATACACGGTCCAGGCCATCACGGGATTCGCAGGGAACATCTTCGCCATGCCGGTGGGCACGACGCTGCTGGGCCTGGAATCTACGGTGTCCATCCTCAACGCGATGGGCTTTTTCGCCTGCGGCTTGCTGACGGCGCTCAACATCAAGAGCGTGAATTGGCGCGAGCTTGGCAAGATCCTGGGCGTGATGATCGTGTTCATGGTGCTGGGCATTTGGCTGGATACCCTGGTGCCCCTGCATATCCTGTTGAAGATCTACGGCGTGATCATTGTGATCATCGGTATCAAGAACCTGGCGGTGCCCCAGCAGAAGTTCATGCCGGAATGGGCGCTGTGGATCATTCTCGCTCTGGCCGGCCTGATCCAAGGCATGTTCGTGTCGGGCGGCGCGCTGCTGGTCATCTACGCGGTGCAGAAGCTGCGCGATCAGCAGCAGTTCCGCATCACGCTTTCCGCCGTGTGGACCGTGCTCAACCTTATTTACGCAGGCATCGCGTTTCAGCAGGGGCACTTCACGGGCGACGTCGTCCAGATCATCGTGTTCTGCGTGCCGTTGGCCGTGCTGGCCACGTTTCTGGGCAGCAAGCTGCAGAAGAAGATCAGCCAGGAAAGGTTCCTCAAGCTCACGTACGTGCTGTTGTTGTGCGTCGGCGTCATCTTGCTGGTTACGTCGTAGCGTTCGGCGGCGCGCGGAGGTGCTGCTTGGGGTACAATGACCCCAGATGCAATCGAGGGAAAGGAACGACCATGGCGCAGGAATACGCTCGTATCTTCGCCGCGCTCGACGGCGCGTCGACGCAGGAAGCGGTCGCGCAGCGCGCGGTGACGCTCGCTGCGGACAACCACGCGAAGCTCATGTTCGGCCACGTGATCGATTCGGTTCCCTACGAGGCTTCGGGCGTCGATTTCGAAGCGCTGTGCGCCGAGGGCAAAAAGCGCATCGAAGCCGACCTGGCCGACGTGTTGGCTGCGGCGCGCCAGAACCCGGACATTCCTTCCGTGGAGGTGTCTGTGCATGCGGGGCGCATCGCCGACACGCTGGAGCACGAGCTGATCGAGCCGTTCGAGCCGAACCTCGTGGTGTGCGGCGAGCGCGGGCTGTCGAACATCAAGTACGTGTTCGTGGGCAGCGTGTCCACGTTCCTCATCCGCAACCTCCGCTGCGACGTGCTGGTGGTGAAGCAGTAGGGAACGAGGCAGAATGAGACAGGTGAACGGGGCCGATGGCTCGCTCCGTTTTCTGCGAGAAGAAGCGAATCGCTCGATCGGTTGGAGCCGGTCGGGCGATTCTCGTTTCAGCCCGCCGAGGGGGGGTAGGGCTTGACGACGGGCATCGTGCGCTGTCGGCTACCCCTCGCGGCACAGGTCGATGATGTCCTGCTTGGAGTGGACGTCGAGCTTTCGGTACACGCGCTTCGTATACGTCTTCACGGTGTTCTCCGAGACGTCGAGAGCGCGCGCGATGGCGGCCACCGTTTCCCCGAGGGCCAGCAGCTCGAGCGTTTGACGCTCGCGGTCGGTCAGGCCGTGTTGGAGGGCTAAGCGCTCGCACGGGTTCGCGCGGGTGACCGCGAGGGGCGCTGATGCCGGTTGGTCGTCTCCGACGGCGCATTGTCGCCCGAAAGCCTCGGTTTCGGGTGCAAAAGCGCGGTTTTCGGGCGACAATGCGTCCGTGGAGTGCGCGGGCGCGACGTCGGCCAAGCGAGGCTGGCGCATGAAGGCCGCCAGTTCCGCACGGGTATGCACGTCGAAGGCTCGGTAGATCTTCTGCGTATGGTATTTCACGGCGCTCGGCGAGAGGTAGAGATCCTGCGCGATGCGCGCGATGGTGCGACCCTCTAGAAGCTGTTTGAAGACGGTGGTTTCCAGATCGCTCAGCCCGTAGGCGGCGGCGACGAGATCGGGTTCGGGCGCGGCGACGATCTGGATCGGCGCGGAGGCAAGCCGGGTTGCGTCGGCGGGTTCCGAGGCGGCGCCGCCGGACGGTCGCGCGTCTTGCTCGGGCGGCGGTGAAGGCTGCGGATCGCTGCGGCGCGGGATGCGCTCGCGGCCAAGGAGCCAGGAAGCACCCAGCATGACCAGGTACAGCGTTCCCAACCCGATGAGGGCGAACCCGGCGTTCGTCCCCGGAAGGTACACGCGGGTCAGCGCACCCGCTTCCGTTCCCGCCAGCAGGCACAGCAGCGAAACCGTGTCGCTTGCAGCGTACAGCGGCATGACGGGTATGCGCGCAGCCTTTCCCACTTCGGCGATGGTGCAGGCCAGCACGATGCCGCACATCATGTAGCCCGTGGTGGCCAGTGTGCCGGCAATAGCGGGAGGGACGGCTTCCGTCAGCCCTGGCAGCACCAGCAGGCCCAGCGCGGAAAGCGGCAGCGCCACGCGGTAGCTGCCTTCCAGCTTGAACGGCTGGCGAAACAGCAGCGCGGGCACCGACATGATGACCAGCACGCAGGCGGAAATCCCCAGCACGAGGTACTGCATGAGATCGGGATCGATGTCGGGTTGCCCCGATAGGCTGGTGACGAACCCGCTGAGCAGGGCGAACAATCCTACGGCGAGCACGCCTTTGCCCACAAGCGGCGCGACGTCGGCTATCTGGCTGGAGAAGGTGCGCTCGATGGGCCGTGCGACGCGCAGCCGGGTGGCGCAGGCGCATGCCGCCAGCAGCGATGCCAGGGTGATGGGGATGTACCATTCCTGCGGGTATTGCAGCACGATCGCGCACAGCGCGGTGGCGGCCGCATGGCTGCCCAGCAGGAACAGGTAGCTGGTGCGGTAGGAAAACATCGGCAGCGCCGACAGCCACAGCAAGCTGAGCACCGCCTGGCCGACGCCGATGAGCACCGTGCCCGCCACGAACCCGGGCTGCACGCCTGCGCTGCATGATCCCGGCACCAGCGCGAATCCTATGCACAGCGCTACGGCGGCGAAACCGGCCGCCTTCGAGCCAAGGGGCTCGTGCGCGACGTTGCGGTACCGCAGGGCGACGGCTACGAACGCTGCTGCGTGCGTAGCGCCGAGCACCGGCATGTATGTGCCGTCGTCGAATGAGGGCACGCTGGCGAACGCGGTGGTCGCATGGTAGCTGAGGATATTGGCAAGCAGGAGAAACGCATATCCTGCGTAGCATGCTGCGCGCGTAGCCATGTTCGATCTCCCCTCCATGCCCCGAGCCATCCGCTTCCCGTGCGGATGCCGCGCCCTGCCCTACATGATACCCGTCGCGAAGCGCCGCGCTGCTCATTTTGGCCGTTTCGGGTGACAGAAAACCGGGTCTTGGCGGCTCTGGGTGATGCCCGTTTGCCTGCCGCTTCGTATGCTGGAGGCGTGGTTGGCGGCCTTTCGGCGGTCGTCCATTTCGTCAAAGGAAGAGGGAAGGGGATCATTATGAGAGAGCAGAAACTCACCCGTCGCACGTTTCTCGGCTTGGGCGCGACAGCTGCGGTGGCCGGGGCGGCCGGCCTCGCGGGATGCGCGCCGGCTGCGAAAAGCGATGCGGGCGCAGACGCAGGCGCGGCCGAGGGCGGCGCGGCAGGTTCGGGCGGCGCAGCGACGGGCGGCAACCCCACCGAGTTCGTGCCGTCGTTCATGAACCCGCCGGCGCCCGTCGACGAGTCGAAGGTAACCGAAACCGTCGACGTCGATGTGTGCGTGGTGGGCCTCGGCCTGGCGGGCGTGTGCGCGCTGCGCGAAGCCGCGGAGTCGGGCGCGAAGACGTTCGGCTTCGATAAAGGTTCCGACGTGGGCTACCGCTCGGGCGAGTTCGGCACGTTCGGCAGCGAGATCCACAAGCAGCTGGGCATCGAGCAGCCTGAGACGCAGGAAGTGGTCAACGAGCTGATGAAGGTCATGGGCAACCGCCCCAATGCGCAGCTGCTGAACTATTGGATCGCGAACTCCGGCCCGGACTTGGACTGGTACATCGGCACTGCCGAGCACGAGCTGCTGACCAGCGACCACGACGTGCCCACCGACCCCGAGAAGCCCTACGTGTTCCCTGAGCGCTTCCCGGTGAACGAGAACTACAATTGGCGCGAGGAGAACTACCCGTGCTTCCCCGGCATGGTGCACCTGCTGCCCGATCACGGCTGGGCCATGCACGGCACGCTGGAGGCCGCGCAGAAGGCCGGCGCCGAGGCGCGTTTCAACCTGAAGGGCGAGCAGCTCATCAAGGAAGGCGACAAGGTGGTGGGCGTGTACGCGTCCGACGAAGACGGCAACATCGTGCGCGTCAACGCGAAGAAGGGTGTCGTGCTGTCGTGCGGCGACATGTCCAGCGACACCGAGATGCTGACGTACTACGCGCCCCAGGCCACAAAGTACGGCTGCTTCTTCAGCACCATGGACAAGAGCGGAAAGCCGGTGAACACGGGCGACGGCCACAAGATGGCCATGTGGGCCGGCGCGGTCATGGAGGACGGCCCCTATGCCCCGATGACGCACAGCCTGGGAACGAACTCCGTCGGCATCGACCCGTTCCTCATGGTGAACCAGGACGGCAAGCGCTTCGCCAACGAGGACGTGGGAGCGCAGGAGCTGCAGAACGCCATCAAGCGTCAGAAGGGCGGCGTGTCGTACCAGATCTTCGACAGCAAGTGGAAAGAGCAGCTGTCGGCGATGCCCCAGTGCTTCGGCGGCGTGACGCACTACATCCCGCCCGAGCAGGAAGCCGAGTACGAGCACGCCATCAACCACTTCGCTGCGGGCTACGCCTCCGACACGTACTTCCAGGGCGAGATCGAGCAGGGCTCCATCATCCCGGCCGATTCCATCGAGGAGTTGGCGAAGGCCGTGAACATCCCGGCTGACGCGCTGGTGGAGACGGTGGAGCGCTACAACGAGCTGGCGCACGCGGGCAAGGACGCGGACTTCTCCAAGGTGTCCACGCGCCTGTTCCCCATCGAGAACCCGCCGTACTACGCGGTGCCGTTCGGCGACTCGGGCATGTTGGTGCTGATCGGCGGCATCGACTGCGACGTCGACTGCCGCGCGCTCGATGCCGAGAAGAACCCGGTGCCCGGCCTGTTCGTGGCGGGGAACACCATGGGCGGCCGCTTCCTGGTGGACTATCCCGTGACGGTGGCCGGCGCCAGCCACTCGATGGCCATGTCGTTCGGTCGCCTGGCCGGTCGCAAGGCGGCAGAAGGCAAGTAGCGCGAAGCCCTGCGGCGCGCATCGCGCGCGCCGCAGGGTGCCGGGCGGCGTTGCCGCCCGGCACCCTCGCGCGGCTGCGCTGCGCGAGGCCTCCTGTACCGTACCGCCCAAGGCCGCTCGCCTCCCTCCCCGAGCGGCCTTGGTCTTGCGCGGCGCTACTGCGGCAACACGTAGCGCCGCGCTGGTCCGAAATCGTCCGGCAATCGTCCGACAATCGTCCGAAATCTACCGGCGATCTACCGAAAATCGTCCAAAATCTACCGAAATCTACCGGTCGGTGTGTAAGCGGGGGCGGTTGGGCGGGGCGGCGGGGGGCCCCGGCTGGGGTGCTCTGGCGGAAGTGGGCGAAAAACGGCTCCTGTGACAAATTTCGCGCGGTCCGGCGGGCGCGCGGCGGTGCGTCCGAATACATAACCCCAGGTGGCGAAAATCTCGCGTGCTCCTTCCTGCTGAAAACCGCTCGCAGGATTGTCATGGGAGCCGATTCGCGCCCACGGATTGGGAATGTGCGCTGCCGGGCGGGGCGCGACCCACGCGCCCGCGGGTCGGAGGCTCCGCAGCATGGAATCACGGTTGTGAACGATTTTTCGACGCGGAAATCTTTCGAAAGCCTGCGAAAGGCCTGGTCGGCTGTGTCGGTCCGATGCAAGAATCGTTCATAACCGTGATTCCGTGCTAGGGGTGGCGGGTCGGCGCGCTGTCGGACGGCGGCTCCCGCGCGCGCTCGCGGATCGGGGGACGCGGCTTCGACGGCCGCCGGTTTCCGGATCGTGCGCAGTCGGCTGCGATCCGGATCGCGATACAGAGGGGCGGGGTTGATGCCCCGTTCCCGTTTCCTGCGAGAAGAGGGAACCGCCCGATCGGTTGGAGCCGGGCGGGCGGTTCTCGTTTTCCAGCTCGCCAAGGGGGAGGGGAGGTCGGCGAGTGTGGACGGGGTTGTTCGGTTTACAGCTGCGCCAGGATGCGGCCGACCAGCATGCCGTGCGTCAGCGCCATGCCATGGCTGATGCCGGGAGCCGGCAGGGGGTAGTCGACGAGGAAGCGGCCGCCTTGGGCGTTGCCCACAGCGTACAGGCCCTCGATGACCTCGTCCTCGGTGTCCATCACGTTGAAGTCCACGTCGGTTTGCAGGCCGCCCATGTTCACGAGGATCACCGTGTCGGTGAGCGGGTAGGCGTAGAACGGACCTTCCTCTACGGGGAACAGACGGTCGGCGCGCTTGCCGAAGTCCTCGTCGTTGCCGGCGGCCGCCAGCTCGTTATAGCGCTCGATGGTGGCGGTGAGCGCGGCTTCGTCGACTTCCATGAGCTTGGCCAGCTCGGCGATGGAGTTCGCCGTCACGCCCAAGGCCTTCTCGCCCTCGAAGTAGCTCAGGAAGCCCGGCGTGTTGCCGTCTTCGTTATCCTCGTCGGAGATGTAGGCGTTTTTGCCGTACGAGCCGTTGGGCACGTCGGCGCCCGACTCCACGTACCAGTTCACGTTGCCGTGGCCGGTGTCCATGTACTTGATCTGGTCTTTCCACTTGCTGTCGAAGATCTGCCAGGCCGTCTTCTTCGGCAGGCGCGAAAGCTGGTTCTGGAACGGCTGGCCTCCCACGTCCTCGTTCATGAAGCGCTCGCCGTTGATGTCCACCAGCAAGAACGCATCCATGCCCAGAGGTCCGCCCAGGTGGTGCGTCATGGGAGCGTGCGGACCGTCCTCCATCTTCGCGCCGATCCACATGCCCATCTGCTGGCCGTCGCCCGTGTTCGTCTTCTCGCCCTTGGCGTCGACGTTCGGGAAAATGCTCATGAAGCGGTCGGACCACGGCACGTAGTAGCTCATCATTTCGGCGTTCGAGGCGTAGTCGCCCGTAGCCAGAAGCACGGCCTTGCTGGCGGTGATCTTCTTGTAATCGCCGTTCTCGTCTTCGACGATGACGCCTTCCACGCGTCCTGCGTTGTCCGGACGCACCAGCTGGCGGGCGAACGTGGAGTACAGGAACTGCACGCCGGCCTTTTCGCAAATGTCCACCATGTTCTGGATGTAGGGGCCGTTGTCGGGCAGGCAGATCTGGCAGTCGTCGAAGATGGGGTAGAAATCGTCGGCGATGTTGGCCTCGGCGGGATGCGGCCAGTGCATTTTGCGGACGCTCATGGACTTGCCGTCGTAGGTGTCGGATTCCGCCTCCACCACGTACTGACCCTCGCTGGCGGCCAGGAACCAATCGAACGCCTCGCCGGAGTTGTCGGCCCACAGGTTCAGGATGCGCTGGTTGGGGCGGTAGCCGCACTCTTTCATGATCTGGCCGACTGCGGCGTTCTTGTCGATGTGGATGCCCAGGTCCTCTTGGATTTTGCCGCCGATGCAGCCCACCTGGTTCGAGCGGTACTGCCACGTGGTGGCCTTCTCCACGACGACGATGTTCTTCGCGCCGCTTTCCACGGCTGCGCGAGCCGCGCTGATGCCGGAGAGTCCGGCGCCCACGATGACGATGTCGGCTTCGACGGTCTCTTTGATGTCGCTGTCGGCAATGGGGCTCGGAGCGGTCAAGAAGCTCGGTCCGCCGGCGGCGGTGGAGCCGGATGCGGCGCTGGCGTCCGATGCGCCTGCGCTTGCCGCGTCGCTGCTGGCTTGCGGCGAGCAGCCGGCCAGCCCTGCGGCTCCGGCGGCCATGGCGGCTGTGGCGCCCAAGCCTAGAAACGCGCGGCGGGACAGCCCTCGTTCATTGCGTGACATGGTCATGTCGTCCTCCCTGTTCGAAGTGTTCTCGCGTCATCCCTCATGTGACGCTGGCATGACGATACGTCGCAGCGCGTGGTTTGCCGCCGACCCAAAGGGTTGATTCCGAAGGAGGTGGGTTGATATCGTCCCAAAGGGTTGATGCTGGCGTGCGTTCGCGCTCCGGGTGAAAAAGTCCGGTACAATGACGGAAGTTTTCAGGGGCGTGCGAGGGGCGAGCGATCGTCCGGAGGGAGGAGGATCGGTGAAGGCTGCGTTCTCGTCGACAAGCCGCGAATTCACTTCGCGCTACGCCGGTCTAAGCTTCTACTGGGCCTGGGTGTTCTTGTCGTTCAATTCGCTGGATATAGTGGGAGGGGACGGACGGGCAATCTCGATAGTGCACATTATGTCGTCGGCTACCGCTATGGTGATGTTTGCGGTATGTGCGTTGAGCTGGCGCTCGGTGATGGGGTGGGCGGCCAAGCGCGTTCGAATCGTGCTGCTGGCATGCGGCGTGACGGCGCTTGCCGGAACCTGCCTGTACGCACTCCCCTTGTTCTCCGCTTTGCCTGCGGCGATGGGCGCAGGCGCGTTTGCCACGGGATTCGCTTGCACGCCTATCGTCTTGGCTTGGGGTGTAATCTATCGTGACCTCGACGCCCGGCGCGCCGTGCTGTTCACGTCCATGACGTTTCTGGGCGCCGCCTTGCTGTACGGGGCGATCATGCTGCTTGGGTCGACGATGGCGCCGGTTGCGGTGTCGCTGCTGCCCTTGGCCGCGGCGGTTGCTGCGATGGTGAGCTTGCGCGATTGGCGGGCCGAATGCGCGCCGGATGCCGAAGCGCGCCGCCGCGCGCGGAGCGAGATACGCGACCTCGTGCGCACGGCGCTGTCGTGGCGCGTGCTGGTAGGGCTGATCGCGGCGTTGTTCTCGTATGGCGGGCTGCGGGTGTATTTCGGCTCGGTTGCGCCGAGCGTGTTCTCGGATCCCGCGCTCATGGCGGGCACCATCGCGTTGGCGGCGTTCGTGTTCTTCGTGTATGGCGCTCTGGTGTCACGCACGAGCCTCAACCTTGGCGTGCTGTACCGTATCGCCATGTCGGTGTGGGCGTTGGCGTTCGTGTTGATCGCGCTGGTGGGTCACGACAACGTGACGATGGTGTTCTTCATGGCGTCGCTCAGCTCGGTGCTGTTCGAGGTGCTCACCTGGGCGCTTTTGGTCGAAATCGCGCGCACGACTCATTTTGCGGCGCTGCTGGTGTTCGCGGTGGGCCGTTTGGCCGTGCATGTGGGAATAGTGGCTGGCGAGGTGGCTGCGTTTGCATTGATCGACGATATGGCGTTGTTCGCGGTTGTGGCCGTGTTCGTGTTGGTGGCGTCGACGGGTTTCGCGTTCGCCGACCGCGATACCACGTTCGCATTTGAGAGCCCGACGCCGGCCGAGTTGGAGCGACTTTCCGGTGGGGACGGGCGTTCGCATGCCGACGAGTCGGTTTCGTCTGGCTCGGGGGCTGCGGGCTCTGCGGTTGAGCCGGCGGATGCGAGCCTTGTTCCTGTCGCCGCGGACGTTGGGGCGCGCATCGAAGCGCTGGCGAAAGCGTATCAGCTATCGCCGCGCGAGAAGGAGGTGTTCGCTCTGTGGGTGACGGGGCACGGCTCGAAGTACATCCAGGAGAAGTTCGTCATCTCGCCGGCAACGGTGAAAACCCATGTGCGCCATATTTACGAGAAGTGCGATGTCCACAACCGCGCCGAACTTATGCGCAAGCTGGAAGAGGCCGGCTGAGAAGCGACGCGGCTTCGACGCGCTGCCGGGCGGCATTTCCCGCGCGTGCCCGCGGATCGGGCGTGCGGCTTCGGCGCGCTGCCGGTTTCCGGAACGTGCGCCGGTCGGCTGCGATCCTGCGAAAGCGCGGCGTCCTTGCTTGGCGCCAAAACGACGAAGCCCTCCAACATCTGGGCGGAGGGCTTCGCGGGGGGCGGTCGCGGAGGCGCGCCCTTAGGCGCGCGTTGCCAGCTTGCGGTTCACCACGCGCTTGAACATCACGGTGAGCAGCACGAGGCCCACGCCGATGAGGATGTGGCCGATGCCGGCGATGCCCGAGATGGCGGCGTCGGGCATCGCAAGCGGTGCTCCGGTGACTTCCACGACGCCGCGCACCAGCATCATGCACACGGTGACGACCAGGCCAACGTTGTACACGATGTAGAATGGCTTGAACAGCTTGTCGCCGGTGAAGTCGTCCTGCAAAGCGAACAGCGTGGCGATCAGGAATACCGCGAACCCGAGCACCAGCAGGTGCGGGTGCATAAGTCCCAGTGTGGTCTGCCCGGTGAACTGCGCGAAGTTCGTGAACTCGCGGAAGAATACGCCTGCCGCCGCCCCGGCGATAAGGTATACGAGTGCGGTGTTGATCAGTTTCTTCATAAGGATCCTCCCTGGTCCGTATGGTCAAATATGAACGTTGTTCATTATCCGAGGTTTCTTTTTCCGAAGGGGATATGTCACCAAATCGTCATCAATTGCCGTTTCCCTGCGGGCGATCCACGAGCGCGAGCGGTTGTGCTACCCTGTTCCTCATCGAAATCAACGGCGGAGCCGGGCGACAAGACGAGGACGTGGTGCATATGGTGAACGAGAGAATGTACGGCTTGGGAGCCGAGCCGAGCGCGATTCGCGAGTTGTTCGCGTACGGCATGGTGCGCAAGGCGGAAATCGGCGCCGAGAACGTGTTCGACTTCAGCATCGGCAACCCTAGCGTTCCCGCGCCCGATGCCGTGAAGCAGGCGGTGCTCGAGCTCATGGACGAGGAGCCCAGCGCCTTGCACGGCTACACGCCGGCAGCGGGCGATCCGCGCGTGCGCCAGGCCGTGGCTGACCATATTCGCCGTCGCTACGACGTGCCCGCCCAGCCCGAGCAGGTGTACCTCACGGCAGGTGCCGCCGCAGGCTTGGCCATCTCCATCTCGGCCGTCACCGAGCCTGGCGACGAGGTCATCATCATCGCCCCGTTCTTTCCCGAGTACAAGGTGTGGATCGGCACGGCGGGATGCGCGTGCGTGGAGGTGCCGGCGCATGTGCCCGACTTCCAGCTGGATATCGACGCGCTTGCGCAGGCCATCGGACCGAAGACGGCCGCCATCATCCTCAACTCGCCGAACAACCCGGTGGGCGCCGTGTGCTCGCGCGAGAACCTGGAGGCGTTCGCCGCGCTGCTTGCGCGCAAGGAAGAAGAGCTCGGCCGCAAGCTGTACGTTATCAGCGACGAGCCGTACCGCGAGATCACGTACGGCGCCGAGGTTCCCTACGTGCCGTGCGTGTGGCCGCGCACCATCGTGTGCTACTCGTACTCGAAGTCGCTGTCGCTGCCGGGCGAGCGCATCGGGTATCTGTACGTGTCCGACCTGATGGACGACGCGCGCGAAGTGTCCACGGCGGTGGCCGGCGCGGGCCGCGCGCTGGGCTTCATCTGCGCACCGGTGCTGTTCCAGCGCGTTATCGCGCGCTGCATCGATGAGCCTTCCGACGTGGCGGCCTACGCGGCCAACCGCGAGCTGCTGACGACGGGCCTCGGCGAGTTGGGATACGAGTTCGTGGAACCGCAGGGCGCGTTCTACCTGTGGGTGCGCGCGCTCGAGGACGACGCGCAGGCGTTCAGCGATCGCGCGAAGGCTCATGAGCTGCTGCTGGTTCCATCCGACAGCTTCGGCGTCGGCGGCTGGGTGCGCGTGAGCTACTGCGTCTCGCGCGAGGTCATCGAGCGCAGCATGCCCGCGTTCAAGGCTCTCAAAGAATCGTACGAAGGCTAAGGGCTTGCCGTAAAGGGCCGGCGACGCGGCTTCGGCCGTCGTTGTCGGCTTTTTGTTTTGCCGAACCGGAAAGGTCGGGAAAAAGTGTTGCCCTCCTCGAACTAATGATGGCGCTCTCGTCCTCGACGCGCGATAATATCGCTAGATCGCTTTGCTGCGATAAAGCAGCATAGCGATGCAGACGGTATAGGTTCGAACAAGGGGACACACGATGGCTCAGCAAGACGGTTCTCCGGCGAAGGCGTCCGGAGAGAACATCGAGCAGTTCGGCTACAAGCAGGAACTGCGAAGAGGTATGGGACTATGGGACGTGGTATTGTACGGCGTCCTGTTCATGGTGATTATCGCGCCGCAGTCCATTTTCGGCACCATCCAGCAGAACAGCCACGGCATGACGCCGCTGGTGTACATCATCGGCTTCGTGGCCATTCTGTTCACGGCTATGAGCTACATGCGCATGAGCAAGCGGTTCCCCATTGCGGGTTCGGTGTACTCCTACGTGCAGCGCGGCATCAACCCGCACGTGGGCTTCATGGCGGGCTGGCTGATCCTGCTCGACTACGTGCTGGTTCCCTCCTTGCTCATCGTCATGGTGATGAACTGGGGCGTGGCGCTGGTGCCGGGCAGCCCGGCATGGCTGTGGGCTGTGGCGTTCATCGCGTTCAACACGTTCGTCAACATTCGCGGCATTCAGATGAGCCGCGGCGTTGACTGGGTCATCTTCATCGTCGAGATTGTGGCCGTGGTCGCGTTCATCGCTCTTGGCACCAACTTCGTGTTGGGCGGCGGCGGCGCGGGCGGCTTCGTCCTCGACCCGATCTACCAACCGGGTCAGGTGGACGCGCACTTCGTGGCGGCGGGCATCTCCATCGCGGCGCTTTCGTTCCTGGGCTTCGACGGCATGTCCACGCTGGCCGAGGAAACGCACGAGCCCGAGAAGAACATCGGCAAGGGCATCATCATCGCACTGTCCATCATCATCGTCGTGTTCGTGGCGCAGACCTACATCGCCGCCATCGTGCAGCCCGATTGGGCGGCCACCGATCCCGACATGGGCTTCTTCGATTCCGTCTACCTGGTGGGCGGGCCGGTGTTCTACAAGATCATGTTGCTGGTCAACATCGTCGCGGTGGGCATCGCCAACATCATCAACGCGCAGATGGCATCCTCGCGCCTGCTGTACAGCATGGGCCGCGACGGCGTGATCCCGCGCGTGTTCGGCAAGGTGCATCCGAAGTTCCAGACGCCGTGGTTCGCCTCCATCTTCTTGGGCGCGATCACGCTGTGCCTGGCGCTTCCGCTGCAGGACTACATGGGCACGCTGGCGGGCTTCGTGAACTTCGGCGCCCTGTCGTCGTTCATCCTGCTGAACTTCGCCGTGTTCTGGTTCTTCTTCGTGAAGGAGAAGAAGCGCGCGTCGTTCAAGGACATCCTGATGTACCTCATCTGCCCGTTCATCGGCATAGCCATTTTGGGCTACGTGTTCACCGGCTTCGAGTGGGCCACGTATGCCGTGGGCGTCACCTGGCTGGTCATCGGCCTGATCATCGGCGCGGTGAAATCCAAGGGATACAAGGAAGTGCCCGAGGCGTTCAAGAACCTGGAAGTGTAAGGACGCATTCGTTGATTGAAGGGACGGCCGCGGCGTATTTGCCGCGGCCGTTCGCGTTTTCGTTCCCCGCAACGCATCATCGCCCGAAAAACACGCCTCAGCTTCGATTTCCGTGTTTTTCGGGCGATGATGGTGCGCAAGCCGAATGAGAAGGAGATGACGATGGGCGAAGGAAAGGCCGTGCTGGCCGTCGGAGCCATCATGGTGGACATGCTGTGCCAGGTTGCGCGCCTGCCCCGATCGGGCGAGGGGATCGTGGTGGAGGAGTCGCGCGCCGTCGTGGGCGGTTGCGCGTTCAACGCGGCGAACGTGCTGCGGCAGCTGGGTGCTCCGTACGAGCTGTTTGCGCCGGTGGGGTGCGGCATCTTCGCCGGGTTCGTGGAACGCGAGCTGCGCGAGCGCGGGCTCGAGGCGCCGCGGTTCGATGATCGCGACAGCGGCGGCTGCATGTGCTTCGTGGAGCCGGGCGGCGAGCGCACGATGGTCACGCTGCCGGGCATCGAGCGTCATTTCGTGCGCGCATGGTTCGACCGTGTCGAGGCCGCGCGCTTCGGTTGCGGGTTCGCGAGCGGCTACGAGGTGGAAGGGCCGGGCGGCGACGCCATCATCTCGTTCTTCGAGGATCATCCCTCTATAGAGCTGTATTATGCGCCCGGCCCGCGCGTCTGCGGCGTAGGCGCGCAGAAGACGGCCCGCATCAACGCGTTGCATCCGGTATGGCATCTGAACGACCAAGAGGCGCTTGCGTATACCGGGCGCGCCACGGTTGAAGAGGCGGGCGCCGCCATCGCCGAGAAGTGCGGCAACGCGGTGGTGATCACGGCGGGCAAGGACGGCGCGCATCTGTTCGTCGATGGGCGGCATGCGGTGGTTTCTGCCGGGCTTGTGGATGTGGTGGACACCGTCGGCGCGGGCGATGCGCATCTGGGCGCGCTGACCGCGGCGCGCGCGGCTGGACACTCATGGGAAGACGCGCTGGCGTTGGCGAACCGCGTGGCCGGAGCGGTGTGCGGCGTGGAAGGGTCGACGCTGACCGACGAGGCGTTCGCGAGGACGGGTGCGCGGCTGTAGGACGCGTTGTCTGATGGCGCAGTCGTTCGTTGAGATATTCTCTGACGAAACTGTTATCTATACGTAAACTTGTCGTACAATTGAAGTTACTTTTCCCTAACGGCTAGGAATTGTCGTCGGTGCTTGCCCGTGCGATCTTCCCGGATGAAAGTGGTATGCTCATGGAGGCGATGTTCGGTGAAGTCGAAACCCTTGCCTACGTGATAGACAGCGAATGCCGCGTCGTCTACTTCAACAAGAAGATGGAGGTTGCGTTTCCCCATTTGAAAACGGGCATGCTTTGCTATCAGGCCTTGCGCGGCGAGCCCGCCTCTTGCCCGGATTGCCCGCTGATGCTTGACCATGCCAGCAAGGGCCGGGTCTACAACCAGCGCATCCGGAGCTGGATAGAGACAGAGGTGAGCGACATAGACTGGCCTGGCTCGGGCGCGTGCCACATTTTCCTGAGCCGTGTCATCGATCGGCCTGATTTGGGCGCGGCCGATCCGAAGCCGTTCGATGCCCTGACGGGCCTGTATACGCGCGAAGCGTTTTTCTCGGCGGTCTCCACTGCGATCCAAGCATATCCGGAGCGCTCGTATTGCCTGATGGCCGTTGACATCGAACATTTCAAGCTGTTCAACGAATGGTACGGCGAAGAGGCCGGAGATTTGTTTCTGGAAGAGGTGGGGAGGCTGCTCGGCGAGGCTGCAGTCGAGAGCGGCGGCGTTTCAGGCTATCTGAGCGGCGACGACTTCTGCATGCTGCTGCCTTGCGACGAGGGCATGATCGAGACTCTGCGAGCCCGCATTACCCAAAGCGCGCTTCATCACGGCAAAGGCATGGGCTTTCTTCCCGCGTTCGGGCTGTTCCGCATTGACGATCGGTCCCTGCCCGTCGGCATCATGTACGATCGCGCGTTGCTGGCTTTGGCCTCGGTCAAGGGGAATTACGCTCAGCGTTTCCGATGGTACGACGATGGTATGCTCAGAGAGATCAAGGACGACCATTCGCTTTTGCTCGAAGTGCAGCAGGCTTTGGAGAAGGGCGAGATCACGTTCTACGCTCAGCCGAAATGCAACCTCGACACGGGCAAGATCGTGGGCCTCGAGGCTCTGGTTCGCTGGATGCACCCTGAGCGCGGGCTCATCCCGCCGATCCAGTTTATCCCCATGCTGGAGCGAAATGGGCTGATAACCGCGCTCGATCTGCATATTTGGGAGGAAGTGTTCCGCGCTCTGCGCGCGTGGATGGACGCCGGCCAGGCGCCCGTGCCCATTTCCGTGAACGTGTCGCGCCGCGACTTGTATGCGCTCGATGTTTTGGGCACGTTCGAGGGATTGCTCGAAAAGTATGATATCCCCCCTCGTCTGCTCGCCGTCGAAATCACCGAAAGCGCGTACGTCGAGGATTGCGAGCTGATCGTGGACATCGTCGAGGGTTTCCATGACCTGGGCATCTCCGTTCATATGGACGATTTTGGCAGCGGGTATTCGTCGCTTGGCATGCTGAAGGACGTGAACGTCGACGTCTTGAAACTGGACATGAAGCTGCTGGACGCGATAGACGCGCAAAGCCGCAAAGCCCGTAGCATTCTGGAAGCCATCATCGGTATGGCGAACTTGCTGGACATCCGCGTGATCGCGGAGGGGGTGGAAACCGAATCCCAACGGCAATTGCTGGTGAAGATGGGGTGCCTGTACGGGCAAGGGTACTTCTTCTACAAGCCCATGCCGAAGGCGGAGTTCGAGCCTTTGATTGCGAATCGGACGAAGGTTGATTTCCGCGGCATCCATGCGGACTCCATCGAGAGGTTCCGTATTCGCGACCTGATAGAGAGCAGGGTGCTCAGCGATGCCATGCTCGACGATATCCTGGGTCCCTTGGTGCTGTACGATCTGTACGACGGCGAAGTGGAGCTTCTGAGCGCCAACGAGCATTACTGTCAGCTGAACGGGGTTAACGCCGTTGACCTGCACGAGCTGCGTTCCACGTTCGCGCGTCGAGCGTTCGAGTCGGATTGGGACGAGGTCATGGAAGCGTTCGAGCAAGCTCGCGAGAACGTCCCGAATGGCGCGGTCGTCGTAGTGCGTCGTATGCGCCCGGACGGGTCGACCGCTCACCTGCTCGTCCATCTGCTGTTCCTGCGCGAGCACGAAGGCCACTACCTGTATCTGGGTTCGCTGAGGGATGTGACTCGCGAGCGGCAGCAGGCGCGTCAGCTGGAGTCCTCTCGTCGAGCGTTATCGGCTGCCACGGATGCTTCCCCGCGCGATCCGCTGCTCGTAGCGTTGGGGGAAGAGAACCGGCGAACCGCCCTGGCGCTTTCCGCCGAGCTTTCGCCCGGAGGCATGATCGGAGGATACTGCGAGCCAGAGTTCCCGCTGTACTTCGCCAACGCTGCTATGGTGGAGCTTCTGGGTTACGACACGTACGAGGAACTGGCTGCGGGCATCGATTGGCGCGTGGGAAACACCATACATCCGGACGATCTGGCCTCGGTTGCGCTCGACATCGGGCCCGAGTATTACGTGGGGCTCGAGTACACTACCACGTACCGCATGGCTCGCAAGGACGGGACGTGGTTCTGGACGCTCGACAAAGGCCGGGTGGTCGAAGCGGAAGACGGCAGGCTTGCCATCGTGAGCGCTTGCACCGACATCACCGAAGTCATGGCGGTGCAACAGCAGCTTGCCGAGCGAAACAAATTGTTGATCAGCCAAAACGAAGAGCTTGCATTCCTGAATGAAGATATGCCCGGCGGCTATCATCGCTGCCTCGACGCTCCCGGGTGCGATTTCCTGTACATGAGCGACCGCTTTCTGGACATGTTCGGCTACACGCGCGAAGAGATAAAGGAGCTGTTCGACGACAAGTACATGCTCATGGTGCACCCCGACGACCGCGACAGCGTGGCCAAAGGCGTGACCGCGCTCAGGGAGGGCACTGCGGGGTCGGATCCGTTGGAGTACCGCATGAGAGCCAAGGACGGCTGGCGCTGGGTGATCGACCAGAGCCGTTTCTTGGAATACGATGACACCTCGTTTCTGCAGGGCGTCGTAGTGGACGTGACGGAAACCGTGGAACTGCGCGACATGATGAGCATGCTGATCGAGCACACCTCGAGCGACATCGTGCTGCTGTCATGGTCCGACAAAGAGGACGTCCGCGTGAACGTGGTGGCGTGCGGTGCGTCGAAGAAGTACGGGCTCTCGCCCGAGCAGTACGAGGATATCATTCGCGGCCAGCTGTACCTTCCGAGCGGAGACGGGGGCGGGCGCCTGGTCGACGAGATCGTCGACAAGATCGATCGAGGCGAGAGCTTGGCGATTGTGGATCGACCGCGCTTTCCCGGGCACGAGAACGTCTGGATGCACGTCGAGGCACGCCGCGTGGGCCTCGAGTCCTCTGAACGTATAGCGTTGTGCCTGGTCACCGATGTGACTACCATGAAGAACCAGCAACAGGAGCTGTGGCTCACCAAGCGAAAGCTGGAGGGGGTTCTGGATCAAGCCGGCGTCCAAAGCTGGGACTGGGACATCAACAGCAATCGCTTGGTGCTCTCGCGCAGCGAGCTTATGGAGCGTATATTCGCAGGTCTGAGCCGCTTCGAGGACGACATGCTGGTCGTGGACGGGTTCGACCCCGAGACTATGCGGTTCCGCTTCGTGCCGCCCGACTACCAGCAGGCGTTCAGGGACTCGTTTCGGGGCGTGCGCACTGCTCGCGATCGACAGCGCTCGGTGTTCGAGATTCCGTTCACGTTCGAGGACGGGGCGCCTGTGTGGATAGAGGTCGCGTGCGAGACGGTGCGCGATGAGCGGGATCGACCCGTCCGCGCGGTGGGATACTACCTTGACATGACCGATCGCAGAAACGAATCCTTGCAGAACAAAGCGAACTCCGAGGCGTTGCGGCAGCTGCGAGAACAGAGCTTCCAGCTGCTCAAGATGGCGAAGACCGATGCGTTGACCGGGTTGCATAACCGCCAGGCGGCCATCCCGAAGATAGAGGAGCGCCTACGCGCGGTCGAGGCGGGCGAGCTGGGCGATGCTTCGTGTGCGCTGATCATGTTGGATCTGGACTCCTTCAAGCTGGCCAACGACGTGTTCGGGCACGCGTACGGCGATCAGGTTATCGTGCATGTGGCCGAGGCTCTGAAGGAGTCGTTCCCTGGCGACGTCGTCTGCCGTATGGGTGGGGACGAGTTCCTGGTGTGGTGCGAGGACGTGGACGAGGGAGCGCTGGAGGATAGGATCGCCTCTGCGCTGCGTGCCATGGAGGTCGAACGCGTTGAGGACGGTCGAACGTTCCTGTTCTCAGCGTCGGCCGGTTACGTGCTGGTTCCGCAGGAGGGCTTCTCGTTCGACGACCTGTATCAGAAAGCGGATTCGGCGTTGTTCTCGGTCAAGATGGGCGGCAAGCGCTCCTGCTCGCGATACTGGTCTGGGATGAAGAGCGTTCGCTGCGAGCTGGCCGAGTGACGGGTGCTGCCGGCTCTTTGTCTGCAGCCGCTTCGGCTCGCTTGCTTGCGCGATCATGAAAACAACACTTACGAGAATGCTTGAGATTCGCTAGAATCGAAGATGCCACGGCGCGCTCCAGCGCGCCCGGCGTGTCTCGTTTCCCCGAAAGGCGCCTTCTGCGCTGGTAGGTTCGATGGGGCCAATCAAGACAACCGAAGACGAAAGGACGATTCCTTTATGCAAGGGAAACCTCTTGTGCTGCTGCTGTCCGTCTTGTACGGCAGCGCGTTCATTGCGGGGTTCAACGAGAACCTCGTCAACATGGCGCTCGTGTCCATCATGGCGGAGTACGGCGTCGACTCCGTGACGGCTCAGTGGCTGGTCACCGGCTATATGATCGTGGCCACCGTCGTGGTCACGTGCATGGCGTTTCTCTATCGGCGCTTCCATGTGCGCACGCTGTTCTTCGGCGCGGCCGGCTTGAGCATCGTCGGCTCCGCGATGGGGCTCGTCGCTCCCAGCTTCGAGCTGCTGCTGGTCGCGCGCCTCGTGCAGGCGGTGGGCACGGGCATCTTCATCCCGCTTATGATGAACACCATCCTCGTGGTCACGCCGAAGAACAAGCTGGGCACGTACCTGTCCGTCGGCGGCTGCATGATCACGTTCGGCCCCGCGTTCGCCCCGGTGGTGTGCGGCGCGCTGGTGACGGCGTTCGGATGGCACAGCATTTTCGTCGTGCCCATCGTGGCGATGGCGGTGCTGGCCGTGCTCGGCTTCTTCTACATGAAGAACCTCGAAACGCACGAAGCGCATCTCGACGTGCTGTCGGTGCTCCTTTCCGCCGTGGCGCTGACCGTGTTGTCGTTCGGTTTGACGCAGCTGACCACCGACGGTGTTCTGGCTGCTGCCGCCCTCGTGCTGGCGGCGGCCATGGTTGCAGTGTTCGTGGTGCGCCAGCTGCGATGCGCGCATCCGCTCATCGATTTGGCGCCGATGAAGAATCGCGCGTTCTGGCCGGCGCTCATTCTGGTGACCATCGCGATGATGAGCATGTTCTCGATGAGCGTGCTGTTGCCGCTGTACTTCGAAGGCGCGGCGGGCATGACCGCCTTCGCCGCTGGTCTGGTGATCCTCGTTCCCGTGCTGGCGAACGCGGGCGCCACGCTGCTGGGTGGCCGCATCATGGACAAACGAGGCGAATGGCCTTTGCTGCCTCTGGGCTTCGGCGGCATTGCCATCGGCTTCATCGCGTTGGTGGCGGTTGCGCCGCAGCTGTCCGTGCCGGCGGTGTTCGCGGCCATGCTGGTGATGTACGTGGCGGTGGGCTTCATCTTCTCGCCCTCGCAGACGGCAGGCCTGCGGGCGCTGCCGCCTCAGCAGAACCCGTTCGGCGTGGCGCTCATGACCACGTTCGTGCAGATCGCTGCATGCATCGGGCCATCGTTGTATATCGGCATCATGTCGTCGGGGCAAGCGGGCGCTGCGGCCGGGGGCGCTTCTGCGGCGCAGGCGACCGCGGACGGGTTCGCGCTTGCGATGGTGGTGGCCGCGGCCATCGGCGTCGTTGGGTTCGCTTTGTCGCTGGCGTATGCTCGCGCGGCGCGGAAGCGTGCGGCCGTGCAGGCCGTGGAACGCGCGGCGCAGTCTCCGGTGCAGTCGGTGCTGGCGTCCATCATGGAGGCCGACCCCTACACGCTGCCGGCCGCCACGCCGGTGCGCGAGGCGATGCGCGCGTTCGTGGATTTGAGGGTCGGCGGGTTGCCGCTGGTGGACGAGCAGGGGCATCCGGCGGGCTTCGTGTCCGACGGCGATGTGATGCGCTACCTCGCCGACAAGCATCCGCTGATCACGGGATCGTATTCGCTGGTAGAAGCTGCCAACAGCCAGACGTTCGACGAGCGCCTGCGCGAGCTCATCGAGCTTCCGGTGAGCGCGATTGCCACCGACAAGCTGGTGGCAATCGAGGCCGGATCGTCGCTGGAAGAGGTGTGCAACCTGCTGGCCACGCGCCGTTTGAAGAAGGTGCCAGTGGTGCGCGACGGCGCGATCGTGGGCACCGTCAACCGCTCCGACGTGCTGCGCTACGCGATGGACACCTGCCTGCAGGGAGTGTAGGGGAGACGTCCGGCTTCGCGGGGTGCTGCAGGGCTCTGGCCGGCTCCGCCGTGCTGCAGGCTGCCGGCTGGCTGAGATCCCTAGCGTGCGATCTCTGCCACGCCGAGGACGATCTGCTGTAGAACGGGAGCCGGAGGTGCGCGCGTCGGCCCGCGCGCAC